>CALWKO010000019.1 GCA_944381275.1 uncultured Clostridia bacterium
CCCGCTTGCCGTCAATGCAGGCGCGAAGGAGAAAAATTGTTCTTGAAGGGCAGCAGGTGCCTTTCCCAAAAGTGCGCTCTCGAGCGCCGTCCCAATCCTCCGGGCGTTCACAAGAATACCCGCAAGAAGGCTTCGGAATACTCCACCCAGCTCAGGGAAAAGCAGAAGACCAAGAGGTTTTACGGGCTTTGCGAAAAGCAGTTCAAGGGCTACTTCAACAAGGCGAGCAAGATGCGCGGTATGGCTGGTGAAAACATGCTCGTACTGCTCGAACGCCGCCTCGACAACGTGGTATTCAGAATGGGTCTTGCCTCTTCCAGAGCTCAGGCAAGGCAGATAGTCAATCACGGCCTTATCACCGTGAACGGTAAGCGCGTGGACATCCCCTCCTATCTCGTTAAGAAGGGCGACGTCATCGCGGTAAAGGAGAACAAAACCGATAAGAAGGTGTTCGCCGAAATCAAGGACGGCACCGCTAAATACGCTACCGCGGCATGGCTCAACTTCGACGCGGAAAAGCTCACCGCCACCGTTGTGGAACTGCCTACCAGGGCGGATGTGGGCGAACATATCGAAGAGCACCTCATAGTCGAGTTGTACTCCAAGTAAGATAGGGAGGATATAAGCAATGATAGAGATAGTAAAGCCTCGGGTAGACGTAGAGGATATCGTCGAAGGAAGAGAGAGCAAGTTCACCGCCGAACCGCTGGAGCGCGGCTTTGGTCAGACGTTGGGCAACTCTTTAAGGCGTATCTTGCTGGGCGCTCTGCCCGGCGCCGCACCCGTCGGCATAAGGATAACGGGCGTCAACCACGAATTCTCCACCATCGAGGGCGTGAAGGAAGACGTTACGGAGATCATCCTCAACATCAAGGGTCTTGCGGTAAAGGCTCATACCGACCAAAGGGATTTCAAGCAGATTGCTACCATTCGCAAGTACGACGCCGGCGTGGTGACGGCTGCGGATATCCAGCATTCTTCCGAGATAGAGATCCTCAACCCCGATATGTATATCTGCACGCTGGATGAGGGCGCAAAGCTGGAAATGGACATCACCATCGGCGTGGGACGCGGCTATGTGAGCGCTCACGACAACAAGGATGAAACCCAGCCCATCGGCTACATCCCCGTGGACAGCATCTTCTCCCCCGTGGAAGCGGCAAGCTACACCGTGGAGAACGCACGCGTGGGTCAGAACATCAACCTCGACAAGCTCACCGTGTACGTCAAGACCAACGGCACCGCCAGCCCCAAGGAAGTCATCTCCCTCTCCGCCAAGATAATGTCCGACTATGTGGACGTCTTCGTGAGCTTGGTGGAAAAGATGAAGTCCCAGGAGATCCTCGTCAGCCAGGACGACGAAAAGCAGACGAAGAAGCTGGAGATGAGCATAGAAGATCTCGACCTCTCCGTTAGGTCTTACAACTGCTTGAAGAGGGCGGGCATCCACACCGTTCAGGATTTGGTCAAAAAGTCGGAAGACGACATGCTCAAGGTGCGCAACCTGGGCAAGAAGTCGCTCGACGAAGTTATGAACAAGTTGCAGGAACTCGGCTTTAACCTGCGCAACAAGGAAGAGTAGGAGGCTGTAAAGCGATATGAGAAAGTTAGGAAGAACCGCTGAAGCGAGAATGGCTATGATCCGCACGCAGGCGTCCGAGCTGCTGTGGTACGGCAAGCTGGAAACCACCGTGGACAGGGCTAAGGAAGTGCGCAAGCTCGCCGAAGAGATGATAACCCTTGCCATGGATACGTACACCGATACCGTAAAGGTGACCAAGACCGTAACCAACAAGGAAAGCAAGGCTAAAGAGCAAAAGGAATTTGTCAACGACGGCGTTAAAAAGCTCAACGCCCGCCGCGTTATGATGGCAAAGCTCCGCGACCTTAGGGAAGAAAAGCCCGAGGGCGAAAAGATGAGCGTTTTCAAGGAGAGGACCAAGGTCGTCAACCATCCCCTCATCGAAAAGCTGTTCAACGTGCACGCGCCCTTCTATGCAAAGCGCGCGGAAGCGTTTGGACGCAAGGGCGGCTACACCCGCATCCTCAAAACGGGCAACCGCCGCGGCGACAACGCGGAAACCGTCATCATCGAGCTGGTAAAGAACATGCCCGCCGAAAAGAAGTAAATCAAACGCAAAACATCAGCGGCCGCCCGTCAAGGGCGGCTGTTTTTTTACCCCTTGTAAATAAATATAAGGCGTGATATAATGAAATAGCAGCGATATGCCGTTGCCGAAAATGTCATTTTGGGAGGAATATTATGTTTTGTGAAAATTGCGGTAAGAAGATAGAAGAGGATTCCGCATATTGCAGATTTTGCGGGCAAAAGATAGGGGAAGCATCCGATCCTTCCAAACCGCCCACGGGCCTATATTTTTCCGACGACAAGAGCAGTCCGGGGTTTTGCGCCCTCAGCTTTTTCTTCCCGATAGCCGGCTTTATCCTCTGGCTCGTGTGGCAGGATAAGTACAAAAAACGCGCTGCGTCCTGCGGAAAGGGCGCGCTCGCCGGGGTAATAGTATCCGCGGTGCTCGTGCTTATCTTGGGCATAATAATGCTCGCTCTGTTTTAAGCGGAGCGGCAATAAAGGTGTGATATGATTTGTCCCAATTGCGGAAAACAGGTGGACGACGGCGCCAAATTTTGCCGCCATTGCGGCGCACGTTTGGATGAAGGAACCGCTTACGCGAATAAAACGGCGAGCAAGCAGACGGAAAAGCGGGAGGAGGACTTATTCGGCTTTGACGAGAAGAAGGAAGACGACCTCTTCGGCTTTGACGACAACAAGAACGCCTCCGACCCCTTCGGATTCAACGAGAAGAAGGGGGCAGACCCCTTTGGCTTTGATTCGTCCTCATCGGGCGCGGGGCAGGACCCCTTTGCAAACAACGCGCAGAACTACAGCCGCTACGGGCGCCCTGCAGCCGACTCCAACGACAAGAAGTCCTTCGGCTTTGGACTTCTGTCCTTTTTGATACCCCTCGCCGGGTTTATCCTTTGGCTCGTGTGGAGGGATAAAATGCCCAAAAGGGCGCGCTCATGCGCCGTGGGTGCAATCATCGGCGTGGTGGTGTATGTGCTGTTCGTCATCCTCGAGGTGATCTTGAGCGCGGCAATTTATGGCTTTTATCTCTACTAGTTCGGCAAATAGGCGGCTTGTACATTTTGCATTGTAAATTCTTGCCGACCCTCTTGTCAATAGAGGGATTATATTATATAATATTAATGCAATACAAACAATATATTACAATTGAGGAGGAGAAATATGTATTGTTACAAATGCGGTAAGCAGGTGGACGACGACGCTCGGTTTTGCATTTATTGCGGGTGCGAACTGAATCCTGCGGATAATGCCGATCCCGCGGCAGGTGCTCAATACGGGCAGGTCAATAACCAATACGGCTACCAATATCAGCCGAACGATCCGTATGCTCAAAATCAAAACGGATCGCAGCAGTGGACTCCGCCTCAGGCGCAGACGGATCCCACCGACAAGAACTCGCCGGGATTTTCCGTGCTCTGCTTTTTCTTCCCGATAGTGGGACTGATACTGTGGCTGATATGGCGTGAAAAAAGCCCGCTTAAAGCGCGTTCGTGCGCTAAGGGCGCGGTGATAGGCGTTGTCTTAAGCATAATATTGAGTATAGTTATGCGCGTAATTATGATATTCCTTTTCTAACTTCGTCCAAGCACTTTAGGCAGCGTGGCGCCGCACCCGTAATCGCCTTGAAGTGATAATGCATTGCGTTGCGGTTTTGTCTTTGCAAGAGCCATAAGGGAATAACCTGATTTTGCGGAGAAGAAAAGCATAATTATAAGCACCGGTTGCTTCAACGCCCATAAGGAGCGGAGCGCCCCGCGCTCCCATGGTCGCCGAGTTATGAAAGAAGAAAAAGAGAAAAACAGCGCGGCGTTAAATGCCGCACAGGAAGAGAACAAGGAAGGCGAGCAAGGCTCTACCGAGCAGCGGGAAGAGCCCGTTCGCGCCGTGTTCGGAGTGAGCTCCGACGGCGGCACGGATATGCGCCTGCGCTTCGGCAAGGACAAGTATTCCTTTTTGTGGGGACTGCTTTCGTTTTTCGCGCCGCTTGTGGCGTTCGCCCTGCGCAACCTTTGGCGCAGGAACTACCCGCTCCGCGCCAAAAGCATGCTCATCGGCAGCATCTTGGGCATAATATTTTACTTGGCGCTCTTTGCAACCGCAATCGCG
Organism: uncultured Clostridia bacterium; assembly: GCA_944381275.1. Taxonomy (GTDB): domain Bacteria; phylum Bacillota; class Clostridia; order Christensenellales; family UBA3700; genus Alloclostridium. The sequence goes on from CALWKO010000019.1 coordinate 4,214, forward strand.
CTGATTTGTGTGAAAGTACTTATAAGATGATTTTTGCAGGTCGCTAACGCTGCTCAAACAATTATTTAGAGCCCCATAAATATTATATTCTAGTTTTTCAGCGAATGCGTAGGCGCGGGTATTCTTCCTCCGCGATTGATGAACACGGCGGGGGATTTGCGGTTGACTTCTATTATGGGCGCTTCGCCGAGCAGTCCGCCGAATACGGCGCGTTCGCCCGCCACTTTGCCGTATACGGGGATCACGCGCACTGCGGTGGTCTTGGTGTTTATCACGCCGATGGAGATCTCGTCCGCTATCATGGCGGAGATTATTTCCTCGCTCACGTCTCCGGGGATGGCTATCATATCAAGTCCCACGCTGCATACGGCGGTCATCGCCTCCAGCTTTTCCAGGGTGAGGCAGCCTTCTTCCGCCGCGCGTATCATGCCGGCGTCTTCCGATACGGGTATGAACGCGCCGGAAAGTCCGCCCACATGGCTGCTCGCCATTATGCCGCCCTTCTTAACGGCGTCGTTGAGCATTGCCAGGGTGGCCGTGGTGCCGTAAGCGCCCACGCTCTCCAAGCCCATGATCTCTAGAATCTGCGCCACGGAATCGCCCACGGCGGGGGTGGGGGCGAGAGAGAGGTCCACTATGCCGAACTCCGCGTTCAGGCGCTTGCTCGCCTCCTTTGCCACCAGCTGACCCACGCGCGTTATCTTAAAGGCGGTCTCCTTAATGACTTCCGCGATCTGAGTGAGGTTGGCGCCGTCGCACTGCTTGAGCGCGTGCGCCACCACGCCGGGACCGGAAACGCCCACGTTTATCACGCAGTCCGCTTCGCCCACGCCCAAAAAGGCGCCCGCCATAAAGGGATTGTCCTCCACGGCGTTGGCGAATATTACCAGCTTGGAGCAGGCGCTGCTGTCCGTGTCGCGGGTGAGGTAGGCGGCTTGCTTGATCAGCTTGCCGCAGAGCGCCACCGCGTCCATATTTATGCCCGCCTTGGTGGAGGCCACGTTCACGCTGGAACATATCTTGGAAGTGGTGGAAAGAGCCTCCGGGATAGAGAGCAAAAATTCCCGCTCATAAGGGGTCATGCCCTTGTGCACGAGCGCGGAGTATCCGCCCAAAAAGTCTATGCCCGTTTCGCTCGCCGCCTTATCCAGCGCTTTTAACGCCTGCATATGCCCCTTGCCGGCGGCGGTGATGAGGCTGAGCGGGGTGATGGATATGCGCTTGTTCACGATGGGCACGCCTATTTGGGAGGAGATGGAATCGCCCACCGCCACCAGGTTGCCCGCCTTGCGCATTATCTTGTCGTATATCTTGTCCGCGGTGCGTTGGGCGCTGTCGGTTATGCAGTCAAAAAGGCTTATGCCCATGGTGATGGTGCGCACGTCCAAATGCTGGTGCGACACCATGTTTATCGTCTCGATGATTTCGCTTCCCGTATACATACGCACCTCAGATGTTGTCGCCGGAGAGGGTTATCTTGTGCATGGCGTCGAAGATCTTCTGCGACTGAATGCGGATCTCCACGCCCGTCTTTTTGCCCAGCTCGGCAAGGCGGGAGGCGGCCTCTTCAAACGAGAGCGCGCAGTCCTTCATATCCACCGCCATTATCATGGTGAAGTAGTCTTGCAGAATGGTCTGCGAGATGTCCTCGATATTTATGTTCATATCGAAAAGTTCGCCCGAAACACGCGCGATAATGCCTTTTTTGTCCTTGCCTATCACAGATACTATGGCTTTCATATTTCTCCTTAGTAAACGTTCACCACTTTGCCTATGACCCAATCGGAAGAAATTGCGCCGTAGCGATGTGAATCGTATGAGTTGTTTCTGTTATCTCCCAGCACGAAGAGCTCGCCTTCGCCCAAGGTGAATCCGTTTGTTATCATGTCCGCTATCTCCGCGCTGTCGCAGGTGAAAGGGGAGACATAATCGCTCTCGTATTCGGCGGTGAGGATGTAATCTTCCTGCAACACCTCGCCGTTTACCAGCCAATTTTGCCCGTCGAATTGCACGCTGTCACCGGCAACGGCTATCACCCGCTTTACGGGCGGTTTATCCGAACCGGGGCGCTCGAACAAGATTATGTCCCCGCGCTCCACGGTGTAGCCCACCTTTTGCACCATTATATGGTCGCCGTTGTGAAGGGTGGGCATCATGCTCTCGCCGGACACCACATAGGGCGTGACGAAGAAAAAGAGCACGATGAGCGTCACCGCAAGCGCGACCAATATCACGGCGATAACCGCCGTTATGCCGCGATTTATCCGCCTTGCCTTTGCAGGGGTCTGTTCATAGCCGTCCCCGTCCGTGTGCGGGGTGAGCTCCTCGGGATTATCCGTCATCTTCCACCACTTTTTTCAGCGACTTTTCAAAGGTGAGCAGATCCAGCATCACCACTCTGCCGCACTTTAAGCACTTTATCTTCACGTCCGCGCCCGTGCGCACCACTTCCCAGCGGTTTTCGCCGCAGGGGTGGGGCTTCTTCATTATCACGATGTCGCCCACGCGCGCGCGTTTTACGTCCATAATATGTTGTTCAGCATCACGCCGTTCACGTCGATGACGGAAAGGCGCTTTACGTCGCTCCACGCCTTTAAGGCGCGCAGTTTATCGTCCTTGAAATCCGCCGCCGCGCGCGTTATCGTCGTCCACTCCCCTGGCACGGTGTGCGCTATGCAGCGGTATGCCTGCGGCTGTTTATCCTTTAAGGCGGTGAGTTCTATCGTCACGTCGCGCTCGATGGGGGAGTATATGTCGAAGCGCAGCATGGTGCCGTCTTCTTTTGAAAGGTTGAAATCGCCCACGGCAAACGTGGTCAAATCGCCGCCGCCCGCGGTGAGTCCCAAAATGTCCAAACCGCCCGCTTCCAGCTTGGGTTCGTAATCGTTCACCAGCCCGTGCACGCCCGTCACCGTCCAGTCGGAGAGGGGATGGCGCTTGTCGTAGAGTATGCGCGTGTTGCGGCAATTTATGCGCTCGCCGCCCTCCGGCTTTATCGCCTGCAGGGGGGAGCAGAAGATCTCGCCCGCGTCGTACTTTGCGCGCAGGTAGGTGAACACCATCTGCGTTTGAGGATATACGGGCACTTCAATAACGCCTTTGCCCGCGGGGGTCACATCCAGCGCGCGCCAGTGGCGCAGGTCGGAGTGCAGCTCGTCGTAAGCGTAGATGAGCTGAAGTTCTATCGTCTTGCGCGGGTTAGGCAGCTTGAATTCAAATTTTCCGCCCTCGCCCGTGTAGGTGAGTTCGGGGGGCTTGGAGCAGGGCTTTTCGCCCAAGATCTGCCACTGCGCCCAGCGCTTTAAAGCGGCGACGGCGTCGGTAGAGAAGGTGGTCGTCCTGCCCGCGTCGTAAAAGCGGTATACGGGGCTTTCTATCACCTTAAGCGTGGATTCCACCCTGTCCAGCTGGGAGAAGCGGGAGTTGGTCGTGCCCAAATATAGCACGGGGCAGGTGACGTATTTTGCGTACGTCTGAGGGGCGTAGCCTATCACCCACGCCTCGCTCTCCTCGCTGAGCACGAAGTCGCCGTCCTCGCCCGCGTACTTGGGCAGGTTCTTCATCTCGTGCCAGCCCGCGCTCTGTATGGGCGCGATTGCAGTCACTCGCTTGTCGAAGGCGCCCGTCAGCCAAGTGATGTCAGCGCCCGTGCCGTAACCCATAAGGCAGAGCTTTTTGCAGGGGCACAGCTTGCGGGCGAAGGTTATCACCCTGTGGCACATGCGCACCCAGTGGTACATGCAGGTGTCGTAGGAGGTGGGGAAAGCCTTGTAGCGCCTCTCTTCTTCCACGCGGAAGTTGGCGTAAGCTATGCTTTCCGGATAGTGGGAATATTCCTCCTTGCCGGAGGTGTTCCCGTTATAATCGAAGGTGAGGGCAACAATGCCCAAATTTGCCAAATCGCGCAGATATTCGTCCTTAACGGAGTTATAGCGCGCGTCGTCCGCGAACAGGGCGCAGGATTTTGCTCCCTCGGGGATAAAGCCTTTCACAAAAGTTCTAACCCTTCCGTCGGGCAGAGTAAAAGCGGTTATGTAAGCTTCGAAATACACAAGCTCACCCTGCTTTTCGTAGCGCAGGAAGGAAGGCTCTAAAGGAAGAGCTTCCGCGTCGTAGTCCTGCCATAGGCGGACGGGTGTTAAAACGGTAGTATCCATACACTCTATTATAGCATAATTTGGGAAAATTGCAATAATAAATCGGGCGCGGTCATAAATAATAAATGGCATTTGTATAATATGGCGGAGGGCAAAATGGAAGAATTTGACGGCATTCCAGACGAGGAAACGATAAATTTGATGAACGAGGCATACTCCCAAGCGCGCGTGAGGCAGAAGGCGGCGCAGGGATGCGGAGATGAGCTGCCCGAGCATTGCCGGGCAAAAGCGGAGGAGTGCGCCGGGAAGTTTGCGCGGATAAACGCGTGCATACGCGCCTTCTTCGAGCGTTCGACAAGGGGCAGGGAACTGCTCAGGGAACTTTTGCCCATGAGCGAGAGCCTGCTCGCCCGCGCATGCGAGCTCGCCGGCTGCGATAAACCTGTCGAGAACGTGCCGCTTAAAAACGCCGCCGTCTGCCGCAGAACGCTCGCTTTGAACATCGACGGCGCGCTTCTCCTGCTCGCCGAACTCTCCGCCTATTCGCAAAAGGCGCTGCACCTTGAAGTAAGCGCGCTCGCCCTTGCCTATCTCACCTTGGATATAGGATAAAGAAATTCGGCAAATTTCGCTTAAAAAACTGTCGATTTTCCCATATTTTCCGTGATAGCCGCGCGCGGATATGTTATCCTGCCATTAATGAACGGTAAGGAGAAGAACATTACAAGGCGCGCCGTGATAGCAAGCGACTTTGCGCAGACGATATCCGCCTGCGTAGAAGAGCTTTTGCCCGCGGGACATATAGGCATTGCCTTCGAGATGGCGGATGCTGCGCTTGCGGATGATATATCAGCCGCCCTAGGAGTGCAAAAATTCAAAATAAGCAGGTTTTCCTTTGCCGACGGCACTCTGCCTTCGCACGAGGCGGCGGGGGATATCATCTCCGCGCCGGAGAGTATCCGTCTGCTCATATGCGCAAGCAACAATATTGCTGACGTGGTGAAATACGCCGCTTCGCGCAGGGGGATAGAGTGGATTTTCTGCCCCTCGGGTCCCGACATTCTGCCCTATGCCGGCGGCTGTGCCGTGCTCGGCTGGGGAGCTTGGGCGGAGCGCCTGCCCGCACGTCCGCCCGCGGCGATAGCAGCGGACAGGGGGAGGATGGAACGCGCATCGGGCAGGGAGAAGGCAGCGGCATATGCCTCTTTCTACGCCGAACGGCTGCATTGCAAGGAGATTGAGTGCGAAAATTTGCTCTTCGGACGCAGGAGCGAGGACACCTCAGCTTTGGCGGATATATGCGCCGCCGCGCTTAAAGAGGGGGATAATTTGGCGGATTATTCGCTTAAAGCCGCCCTTGAAAGGCAGAAGATAGGGCTGCAAGGGGAGGGCGCGGCGCGCGCTTTTGCCCGCATAATCTCCGCCGTGAGCGACGACGGCAGGAGCGTGAGCGAAAATTGCTTTATCTGCACGCGCGTGCTCACCGAGATATATCTGATGACCCTCTCATACGAGGGTACGGACGTATTCATTCCGCCGGACAGGGCGGACTGCGCCGCCAAGTTGGGGAAATTGTGCGGAGGGGATAAGCTCTCGCTCATCTCCGGGTTGAAAAAAGGCGACAGCTTTGAGCGTACCGCCTATGTAATGCGCGAATATCGCAAGGATATGCTGGAAATTTTGCAGGCGCTCGGGGAAAACTCCGCCGAATACGCGCGCACCTTCCGCCGCATGTACGACGACGCAGGCTTTTGGCTGGGCAAGTACGTGCGCCCCGCCGACCTCATCTATCTCACCGCCCTTGCGCTCCCGCTTATGGACAGGGATTCCTTTGCGGGAGCCGCGGCGGACAAAGGACTTATAAATTTTCTCATTTAATCGAGCTTGCTCGCGCTCAGGGCGGCTATCGCGCCGTCCGCACAGGCGGTGACTATCTGCCTTACTTCCTTGCTTATATTGTCGCCCGCGGCGAATATTTTGGGCAGGGAAGTGCGCATCTCCCCGTCCGTCTTCACATATCCGGAGGCGTCTTTTTCCGCCCCTGCTATCAGTTTTTGGTCGGGTTTTCCGCCTATCGCCACAAAAAAGCCGTCCACGGGCAGCGTGAATTTTTCGCCGTTTTTATCCAGGATAACTCCCTCTACTTTGTCCTTGCCGACTATCTCGACGGGCACGCAGCCCAAGTGCTCGACTATGTTGGGCAGGGAGCGCAGCTTTTGCACGAGCGAGCTTTCCGCGCGGTATTCCCCGCGCCTATGGATTATGTGCACGCTTTTGCACAGCGCCGCAAGGTAGATAGCTTCCGAAACCGCGCTGTTGCCGCCGCCCGCTATCGCCACGTCCTTGCCGCGGTAGAGCGCTCCGTCGCAGGTGGCGCACCACGAAACGCCCCTGCCGTCCAGCCTGTCTTCACCGGGGATGTTCAGGCGGGAGCGCACCGTGCCCGCGGCTATTACCGCCGCCTTGGCAGTATATACGCCGCGCGCCGTGGTTATCTCCACGATGTCGCCGCTCTTTACGGCGGTGACTTCTTCGTTTATGAACTCCGCTCCTGCGGCGGAAACCTGCTCGAACATCTTCTGCGCCAAATCAAAGCCGCCTATCTCGCTTTCGGCGGGGTAGTTGTCGATTATGTGGGCGTTGACCATCTGCCCGCCCGGGAAGTTCTTTTCAAAAAGCGCCGTACTCTTGCCCGCGCGGCAGGCGTATATCGCCGCCGTCATGCCCGCGGGGCCCGCGCCTATTATAGCAACGTCGTAAGTTTTCATATTCCACCTCTTTTTTTAATTATAGCACAAACGCGGGGGAGTAAAAGTGGTAAAAGCAACAATTTTTCATAATAAAATATATCAAAAACTCTTTTATTTACGCGCATTATGTGTTATAATGTGGATAATTTCTTATTTTGGAGGAAATGTTATGAGAAAGAAATTACTTATCGCGGCAATAGCCGTGGTCGCAATTGCGGCGGTAGTCGCCGGCGTACTCGGATTCTCCGCTTGCTCTCAGGCGGACTTCACCATAGGTATCGCGCTGCCCATGCAGCACGACGCGCTCGGCAAGGCGGCGGAAACCTTCCAATCCACTCTCACCACTCTGCTGGAAGCGGACGGCTACACCGTTGAGTTCGACGAACAGAACGCCAATTCCGACGCGTCCTTGTACCCCTCTATCGTGACCAATTTCGTAAACAAGAGCTACGATATGATATACACCTTGGGCACGGATATCTCCGTTGCGGCAGCCACCGCCACCAAGACCATCCCCGTGCTCTTTAACGCGGTCACCGACCCCGTAACCGCCAAGCTGGTTGCAAGCAACGAAGCTCCCGGCGCCAACGTCACGGGCGTTTCCGACCTCAACCCCATAGAAGAGCAAGTCACGCTCATGCAGAGGCTCGTGGGCAGCGGCAGCGCAGATTTCACCGACTTCAAGGTGGGCGTGCTCTACACCAACAGCGAAGTGAACAGTCAGGTGCAGGCGGACAGCGTGCAGGCGGAGTGCGAAGCCAAGGGCATTGAGTGCGAACAGTACGGCATCTCCGACGTGAACGGCATCGGCGGTCAGCTCACCGCAATGAAGAACGACGGCGTGAACATCATCTATATCCCCACCGATAACCTGCTCGCGGCAAACGCCACCACCGTCAACGCTCAGAATATAAGCACTCAAACCAATCTGCCCATCGTATGCGGCGAACAGGGCATGAACGACGCCTGCGGCGTTGCCACCATCAGCGTGGACTACGGCACGCTGGGCGAGTTTGCGGCTCAAATGGCTTACGACATCCTCGTAAAGGGTGCAAAGCCCGCGGAAACGCCCGTCAAGTTCTCCGCACAGGAAGACCTCACTTACTCCATAGTTGAAAACATCGCCGAGGGCATTGGCTTCACCATTCCCCAGGCGGTAAAGGATCTCGTAAAATAATGGTTTTTGTCAACACATTAGTCAGCGGCGTCGACCAAGGACTGCTCTATGCGGTCCTTGCGCTTGGCGTTTACATCACTTACAGGCTGCTCGATTTTGCGGACTTGACCTGCGAAGGCAGCTTTAGTATGGGCGCGATGCTCTCTGCCGTGTTCATCTCAAAATACGGCACCGCGGACAACATGAACGGCATCACGATAGTGGCGGCGTTCATCGTCATCTTCGCGGGCGCCGCGGCGGGGCTCGTCACGGGCATTTTGAATACCAAATTCAAAATCCCGCCCATCCTCTCGGGTATTTTAACGCTCACCATGCTCACCACCATCAATATCTTGATAGGCAGCGGCAGGGCGTCCGTGCCCGTGGTGGGCGGCAACTTTGCTTCGTGGCTCAATCTGCCCACAATGTACGCCGTGCTCGTTTCAGGACTTTTAATAGGCGGCATACTCATAGCCGTGCTCTATTGGTTCTTCGGTACGGAGTTGGGTGCATCCATCCGCGCCACCGGCGCAAACGAGAAGATGGCGCGCGCGCAGGGCATAAATACCTCCGCAAAAAAGATAATCGCGCTCATGATCTCCAACGCGCTCATCGCGCTCTCCGGCGCGCTGTATTCGCAATACATGGGCACCGCCACCGTCACCTTGGGCACGGGCGCGATCGTCATCGGCTTGGCTGCGGTCATCATCGGCGAAACGCTCATCCCCTCTAAGCGCAGCTTTGCGGTATCCCTCCTTTCGGTGATAATCGGCAGCATAATTTACTACATAATATATCAGTTCGTCATTCTGGCGGGACTGCCTTCCGATTACATCAAGCTCATCACGGCGATAATAATCGTGCTCGCGCTCTGCCTGCCCATGATAAAGACATTCTTCATCAAGGTGGGCAAAAAGGCGGATACATACCTGCGCGGCAAATACCCCGGCTATAACGCCTATGCGATAAAGCGGGACGAAAAAGCCGCCGCCCGCAAGGAAGAGAAGAAGCAAAAGGCGATTGCGGACATCAAGGCTCTGCAGCTGGAGCTGCACAACAACACGTCTTTGACCCCCTTTAAACGCGCCCTTGCGGAGCGCAAACTCGCGCGCAAGAAGGAGAAGTTCGAGCTGGCGCAGGGCGTTAAGGCGCTCGCCGTGTTCGACGTGATAGACCGCGAAACGGAAGAGGGGATAAGCAGTAAGAGTGCGCAAGGAGGTGAGGGCAATGCTTAAATTGGAAAACATCGTCAAGATCTTCAATATGGGCACGATCAACGAAAAAAAGGCGCTGCAAGGCGTGAACATCACCATAGAAGACGGCGACTTCATCACCGTGATCGGCGGCAACGGCGCGGGTAAATCCACCATGCTCAACCTTATAGCGGGCGTGTTCCCGCCGGAAGAGGGCAGGATATACCTCGACGACAAGGACGTGACCGCGCTGCCCGAATACAAGCGCGCAAAGTTTTTGGGCAGGGTGTTCCAGGACCCCATGACGGGCACCGCCGCCAACATGCAGATACAGGAAAATTTGGCGCTCGCCTACCGCCGCGGCAAGGTGCGCGGACTTAAAGGCGCGGTGAGCAAAAAGGAAAAGGCGATGTTCAAAGAGCAGCTCGCCCTTCTCGGTTTGGGACTGGAAGACAGAATGACCACCAAAGTGGGCTTGCTCTCCGGCGGACAGAGGCAGGCGCTCACCCTGCTCATGGCTACGTTCAACCGCCCCGATCTGCTGCTTTTGGACGAACACACCGCGGCTCTCGACCCCAAGACGGCGGAAAAGGTGCTCAAGGTGACGGAAGAGCTCACCTCGCGCGACAACCTAACCACCCTCATGGTCACCCACAACATGAAGGACGCCATCCGCCTGGGCAACAGGCTCATCATGATGCACGCGGGCAGGATAATCTACGACGTGCGCGGGGAGGAAAAATCCAAGCTTACCGTAGCAGACCTTCTCGCCAAGTTCGACGAAGTTTCCGACGGCGACTTTGCTAACGACAGAATGCTGCTTGCAAAATAACGAAAAACAAGGAGAACGCGCCGCGCAAGCGGCGCTTTTTGCTATGATAACATACGAAAAGATAACCACAAGAAAACAATGCGAAGACTTAAAGGAACTCGCCACCAAGATAAGTTTGGAACACTTCGCGCCCATCACCGGCACGGGGCAAGTTTACTACATGATGGATAAGTTCCTCGACCCCGATACCGTCCTGCACGAGATAGGCGAAAATTACGAGTTCGCCTTTATCCTGTATAACGGCAAACGCGCGGGATATTATTCCATCGCCTACGAAGGCGAGGCGCTCTTTTTGAGCAAACTTTACGTGGAAAAATCCTTCCGCGGCTTGGGGCTGGGGCACGCCATGTTCGAAAGGATAGTGAAAAAGGCGAAAAAAGCCGGCTGCAAATATATCTACCTCACCGTGAACAAACAAAACCTCTCCTCCGTAGCCATCTACAAAAAGTGGAACTTTTACATCCACGAGTGCGCCGAAACGGATATCGGCGGCGGGTATGTGATGGATGACTATATTATGAGGAGGGAGGTTTAGGACGATTTTTTCAAGTCGCTAACGCTTCGCAAACAATTACTTTGCGACTTGAAAAAATCATTTTTCTCAACACCATATTGACTTTTATATATAATATGTTATAATTTAAGCACAAGGAGGTCGCGCGTGCGCGGCATGCGCGGGCGAAAATTATGAAAGAAAAAATGTGCTAAGCGGGGCTCTTTACAAGTTCTCTTCTTTTGTGGTCAAGGCGCGTTGGGCGTTCATCGCGCTCTTCGTGGCGGCGGTCATCGTGTGCGCGATATTTATCCCGAGTATAGACGTCAAGTACGATCTTTCTTCCTACATGCCGGAAGAGAGCAACACGAATATCTCCCTTCAGCTGCTCAAGGAACAATTCGACGACAAGGGCATGGCGTACGTCATGGTCAAGGGGATAGACGAAGAGGAGGCGGCCTCGCTTTCCTCGCAGATTGCCGCGATAGACGGCGTAAACATCGTCAACTACATTCCCGATTCCAACTACAATGCGGAGAGCAAGGCGGCGCTTTACACCGTCATTTTGGACGATTACGACTCCACCGAGGGCGCCTTTGCCGCGATAGAGAGCATTATAACCACGCTCGATGACGGCGGCTACGAAAACTACCTCACCGGGCAGTCCGCTTACTCATATTACACGCGCATGGAAACGGAAGACAGCATGCTCAAAATAGGCATCGTGATAGTGGTGGCTATTTTGCTCATTCTCCTCTTCACCTCGCGCACATACTTCGAGCTGGTGCCCATGCTGGCGGTATTCGGCGTTTCGGTGCTGCTGAATATGGGCACGAACGCCATCTTCCCGGGCATATCTTATATCTCTAACCTCATCACGATAGTGCTCCAGCTCGCGCTCTCGCTCGACTACTCCATCATCTTGCTGCACAGGTTTATGGAAGAGCGGCAAGTATACGCGGACGTAAAAACGGCGCTCTCCGTAGCTCTTTCTAAGGGCATAGTGGAGATACTCTCGTCCTCGCTCACCACCATAGCGGGGCTTTTGTCGCTCGCGCTCATGTCCCTGCCCATAGGTGTGGAGATAGGGCTCGCGCTCGCCAAGGGTATTGTGGCAAGCCTTATTTCCGTCATCTTCCTCATGCCCGCGCTGCTTTCGTTTTCCGATAAGCCGCTTAAAAAGACGGAGCACAAGTCCTTCGTGCCCACCGTCACCAAGCCGGCAAAAGCCATCTTGAAGGCGCGCAAGATCATCGTCCCCCTATTTTTGGTGATAGTCATCCTCTCCGGCGTGGGGCAGGGCTTTAATACCTACTCCTTCAACTATAACGCCGGCTCCATGATAGTGGAAGGGCAGACCGCAATACAGGACGCGGGCTTCGGCACCCTCAACACGCTCGTGCTCGTCGTGCCGCGCGGGGACATAGATAAGGAAAAGCAAATCATTCAGGACATCACCTTAGACGGCGGCGAATTCGACAAGGACGGCATCGTAAACGACTCCAACATCAACGCCATCGCCTACACGCAGATGTACGGCGTAGGCTTTGCCGATAACCTCACCAAGCAGGAGATTTTGAACTCGCTCACGCCCCTTTTGGGGAGTATGGATCTAAGCGGCATGGGCATAACCTCGGAAAATATAAACGACATGATAGGCATCCTCTTCGACGATTGTTATCGCGCGCAAAACGGAGAGGAACCGGGGGCGGACGCAACGCTCATGGTGGCGGATCTGCTCGATTACATGACCGACGACATCGGCTCATCTATTACCGACTTGATGAACAGCAAGCTGTTTGCCGCGCTTAAACAGGCGGGAGTTACTATCAATCCCCTCGACTTTTTGCAGGGCGACAAGCTCGCCGCGGCGGAGAGCTTTTATTCCGTGCTCTCGCAAATCCGCTTCGGCATAGACAACCTTAGGAGCGAGGAATATTCGCGCATCACCTTCACCCTTGACGCGGGCGTGGAGGACGAGGAAGTCTTCGCGCTATTGGATAGGCTGTATGCGGGCTTGGGCGACTACTATCCCGAATTCTACCTCACCGGCGAGAGCGTGGCTTGCTACGACATGGCGGGCTACTTCACCACGGATAACATGATAGTGTGCCTGTGCTCGCTCGGCTTTATCCTGGTCATCCTGCTCTTCACCTTCCGCAACTTCTCGCTGCCCATCATATTGGCGCTCGCCATCCAGGGCGGTATTTGGATAAACTTTGCCATCCCCTTCCTGGCGGGCAATTCGGTCACCTTCATCGGCTACCTCATCATCACCGCCATCCAGATGGGCGCAACGATAGACTACGCCATCGTGCTCACCAACCGCTACCGCACCACCAAGCACCTCTATCCCGACCGCTTCACCGCCATGGCGGAAGCGGAAAACGCCGTGTTCTCCACCATAATAACCTCCGGCAGCATCCTCACCATCACCGGCTTTGCCCTCGGCATAGCCGCCTCCGGAGTGGTGGCTCAGCTGGGCATATTGCTCGGCATAGGCACCTTGGCTTCCATCCTCATCGTGCTCTTCATCCTGCCTTCACTCCTGCTCGTAACCGAAGGCATTGTGGACAGGACCAACTTCCCCAAATTGCGTAAAAAATGCGGGGCAGGGGCGGAAAACCAACCCGCCGCCGATCCCGCCTCCGCAACCGAAAACTTCGGGGCAGGGGTAGAAAACCAGCCCTCCGCACCAAACCCTTCCGCCGAAAACAGCGGGGCAGGGGTAGAAAACTCCGCCGACCTCGCAGCTGAAACCCTCTCCGCAAGCAGCGGCGCAAGAGAAGAAACCTCCGCCGACCTCGCAGCTGAAACCCTCTCCGCAAGCAGCGGCACAGGAGAAGAAACCTCCGCCGATCTAGGCACATCAAGCGAGCCGGAAACAACAAAAGACAAGAATCCCCCTCCGCCCGCAATGCCGAACGACACCCCCGGGGAAGAATAGCATTCACGCAAAATTAGTTAAAGGCGAACCGCAACGCGGCTCGCCTTTTTGTATGCAACAATCAAATTAAAATATGAAAAAATTTTTCGGGAGGGAGCATGAAATACATAGATTGGCTTAACTTATGGCTGGAAAATTACGTTCGACCGTCCGTCAAGGTGCGGACTTACGAGCGGTACAAGCTCATCATCGACTGTCATATTCTAGATAAGATCGGCGGCATGGAGCTGAATGAGCTTTCTCCGCTTGCGCTGCAATCGTTCATCACGGAGCTTTTACAAAGCGGGAATAAGCGCACGGGTAAGGGACTCTCCGCAAACAGCGTCAATGCCGTCATCTCCGTCATCCAAAGTTCGCTGAAAGCGGCGCATATGCTGGGACTGACCAAGGAATATACGGCGGATAAGCTCAAGCGCCCCAAACTCAAAGAAAAACCTGTAGAATGTTTTTCCATGCAAGAACAAAAACAAATCGAACAAGCCATATTGAACGGCAAGAAAGATAAATTGTATGGTATTTTACTTTGTCTATATAGCGGACTTCGCATCGGAGAACTGATTGCTTTGCAGTGGGACGATATTGACTTAAATAAAGGTATTCTTACCGTTTCTAAGTCTTGCCACGACAGCAAGAACGGGCTTGTCATCGACGAGCCGAAAACGGCTTCCTCCTGCCGCATGATTCCGCTGCCTAAACAGCTCTTGCCAATATTAAAAGCAAAAAAGAAAAACAGCCGTTCATCTTACTTTGTTTCTACAAAAGGAAATGCTGTTTCAGTCCGCTCCTATCAGCGAAGTTTTGAATTACTATTGAAAAAACTAAAAATTACTCACAAAGGATTCCACTCGCTCAGACATACGTTTGCCACTCGTGCTCTTGAATGCGGTATGGATGTAAAGACACTCTCTGAAATTCTTGGGCATAAAAATCCTACCATAACTCTAACTCGCTATGCTCACTCTCTTATGGAACACAAACAGGATATGATGAATCGGCTTGGGAAATTGCTGTAAACAAAAATGTGCGTTGATTAATATAATCAACGCACATTTTTTATTATATTATAACAAGAAATAAAGTATAACGCAAGTTTTTTGTCTTTTAACGTATTTTTTTTATGACCATATAGAGAAAATTTGTACATCAAATATATTATTCAATGAACAAACATAGCGAAAAAAGTACATCAAAATTTAAGAGGCGATTATGAGAAAAAAAATTATACTATCTCTATTTTTAGTGCTTATTGGAATTAGTTTGCTTTGCATTACTGCTTGCTCAAATATCAACACGGAAAAACAGTATCAAGATTTTGCTGAAGCTGCAGCACAACAAATCATATCCAATACTTTGAAGTCTCCGAGTTCTGCCATATGGAATGAAACATCATATATTGAGGATAATGGTCAAGGAATGTATGTGGTATATGTCGATGTAGAAGCGACTAATAGCTTTGGCGCATACATTCGTTCCAAATTTTTCGTTATAGTCAAAGACATAAATTTAGAAGAAAAAACATTCAGTTATTCAAAATTATTTCCATATTATGAGTGTTCCGGTAAAAATGATACATATAGTTTAGATGTATTGAAAAAGCTAAACAATTACGATGGACAATCTGAAAATACAGAAGGAAGCGATAACAGTAATAACAACCCCGAAGATCCCACAGATCCAGAAGGCGGTAATAATGATAACAAGCCCGAATCGTCTGCTGATAAAGTAACAGTATCTTTTATCAGTGACGGAAATATTGTTTCAATAAATGAGATAGAAAAAAATACACCAATTGATTCTGCTCCGACGGTTGAAAAAAAGAATTATAAATTTCTTGGATGGTTTTTAGAAAAACAAGAAATATCGTTTCCTTATACCGCAGTCAACTCCGTAACTTTTGTTGCCAAATGGGAAGGAATTGATTGCCGGTATAGAACTAATAATGACGGCAGTGTACAGGAGTACACTGTAAAATATGGCGAGAAAGTAAATATTTTACCTGTAACCAAAGACGGATATATTTTTAAGGGGTGGTATTATGGCGATGAACAAATTACAAACGAGCAAGGCGTATGTTTAGAGCCTTGGCATTATTCCGAACAAATAGAACTTACTCCCAAAATGGATTTAATAACCTATGATATTTGCTATGAAGTGAATTCCTATGGAGGAAAAATTGTCCATGAAGGAATTTCTAACAGATTTTTCTCGTTTGAAGTCTCTGTCCAAGATGATTACTCTGCCCCAATTATTACCGCAAAAGCTAATAATGGATATAGATTTGTTAAATGGAGCGACGGTTCAACCGATCCTCAAAGGCAGGACACAAATATTCATGAGGATATAGCAATAACTGCTGAATTTGTCAGAGTCTACAATTTAACTTTTACAGCAGGAGAAGGTGGAACAATACAAGGAGAAACTTCTCAAATTGTAGATGAAGGAGCAACCCCTTCACCGGTTACAGCAGTTCCTAATGAAGGGTATAGGTTTGAGAGATGGGAATATGTAGTTTACGATACAACTTATTATTTCTGGTCTCCAACGATAACTCCGACACAAGATGATATAAGCCTTTTGCTTGGAATGGAGTATAGGGCTATTTTTACTAAAATAGCATATACCGCAACATATAAAACAAATTTAGGCTATGTGGGAGGATTGCTACAATACGATTTTTCTGAAAATAGTGGAGATAAAAATCCAAACGACTATAAACCGGAAGGAAAGCATATCTTTGAGTTTGCCATTACAATCGATAATGACTACTCTGCCCCAATTATTACCGCAAAAGCTAATAATGGATATAGATTTGTTAAATGGAGCGACGGTTCAACCGATCCTCAAAGGCAGGACACAAATATTCATGAGGATATAGCAATAACTGCTGAATTTGTCAGAGTCTACAATTTAACTTTTACAGCAGGAGAAGGTGGAACAATACAAGGAGAAACTTCTCAAATTGTAGATGAAGGAGCAACCCCTTCACCGGTTACAGCAGTTCCTAATGAAGGGTATAGGTTTGAGAGATGGGAATATGTAGTTTACGATACAACTTATTATTTCTGGACTCCAACGATAACCCCAACACAAAATGATATGAGCCTATTGGAATACAAGGCTATTTTTACTAAAATAGTTTAATGGAAGAAAGGATATTAAATGTTATCAAATCAAGTAATTTGTTTGATGCTGGATGTTAATTAAGGAAAAAGCATGCAAAGACAATTAGAATCGCAATGTTATGGAATTGTAATAGAGACAACATTGGCTATCCTCAATCGTATGGGCATCCGACATGGTTCATTATGCCTAAAGAAGTCGCTTTAGCATACGCTTAAAACTTAAAAAACAGCAAAATGGAAAACATTATTAGAGCGTCAACAGATGATCCTTTTGCCTAATATTAATTGGAATTTATAAAATAAGCCTTATACTTCAAACGTATAAGGCTTATTAAATATGCAATATATTAATACTCTAAAATCATATACCTCTTTCTTATAGCGTTCTTCCTGTGCCATATACGACCTCTGCCTATTCCGAGTTCAGCCATTATTTGAGATTGTGTCATTCCGCACATGCAGCAATTTATGATTGCGAGTTCCAGATCGGAAAGATTTAACGCTTCTATGATCGCATCTGCTTTGTCATAATTCCATTCTTCTTTTTCAAAACAATTCACAGGATCTACAGGATATGCCTTATAATCTGTAACGTCAATATGTTCACTCCTTTTAGCTTTTCTGCACAATCCGTCGATATATCTGCCGACTTCTCTGTAACACGCTAATTTTATCGTGATGTTCTTGCCGATACGGTCTTTTCCGTAATCGTCGTAAACGCTTTTTCCTGCAAATTGCCAAAGGAAGCATATTGCAATCTGCGCGCAATCATATCCATCTGTAACGACGTAATCTCTTTCACCCATGTGATGCAAGTCTTTTATGTAATCGACATACAGTTTATCCGCAACGTCAAAATCATATTTTTTGATCGTGCGTAAAGACTGCAAAGCAATCATTTCACCCATCAGTTTGACGGTCTCTTCCGAAATCGGCTCTGCAAAGAGTTCGCTTTCGTTTTCGTACTTCCCGTTAGAGAATTTTTTTACCAGTAATTCCATATTCAATACCTCCGAAATTTTCTGCCGTTTCCGGCAGAGAGCGGAGGTGCATAGGACGATAAAACTCTACAACCTGTAAGTATGGTCTGCAAAAGTCAACGGAACAAAGCCAAAATCGTTGCGTTTTATTTTTAATACCTTTAATGCATAGCAAAAAGCCGAGCAAGAAAACCTTCTTACCCTGCTTTAATGTTTTATTATTCTGTTATACTGCAACGATTTTACGACCGATGACTTCTGCGAGGACTATGCTACCATAGCGAAACGGAAACGGGAAAGTATCTTCTTTGTCTGTATGCGGAAGTCAACGGGACAAAGAAAAATCGTTGCGTACAAGGCGCGTAAAACGGCTTACAAGGCAGCAAAAAGCCGGGCAAGGAACTTTTCCTTACTCGGCTTTAAAGTCTTTTCTATGGGTGTTTTGAGCAACGATTTTGCGGCCGTTGACGTCCGCGAAGAACTATGCTACCCTCAGCCACCCGAAAAGGCTATTCGGAGGGATAGCCATAAATCATGCAAAGCGGACAACAATCCCGAAGAAATCTTTTGCAAAAAAAAATACGAACCTCGACTTTCTGTCTTGGTTCGTATTATTCTTGCCTGGTGCCGATGGCCGGACTCGAACCGGCACGGTATCGCTACCAACGGATTTTGAGTCCGTCGCGTCTGCCAATTTCACCACATCGGCGTATTTACTTGAATATATTAGCATAAAAATTTTGGTTTTGCAACAAATAAAGGGGTGATTTGGCAAATTACTTTTGACGGGAGCAATATGCGGGGCGAAGCGGGCATAGGCAGCGAGGGGCGGGCAGCAAAAAAGGGCGCCGCAGCGCCCTTTTTTGCTTTAAAAGGAGAGTACCATAAATGAACAAATAAAGAAGCGATGTATGAAGCAACACAACCCATTTGCAATAAGATAATATCAAGCGATAACGATATATGTTTGTCAAGAATGAAGAGTTTTTTCAAAAAATTTTCATTTTTTATTCAAGACTGAGCGCGCCATGGCGGCGATGTCCGCCCAAGCGGCTTTGCTCTCCTTGAGTAAGGGGAAGAGGTATTGAAAGTCGTGCCACATCCCATCGAACACGCGCAGGCGGCAGGGCACGCCGGCTCTCGCGGCGGCTTCGGCGATAAAGAAGGCGTCGGAAGCGGAAGTTTCCGCGCCGCCCGTTTGCACCAGCAGCGGCGGAAAGTGCGAATAGTCGCCGAAACATGGGGAGAGATACGGCTCTTTAAGATCCTTATCCCCGCAATAGGCGGAGATGCGGCGCAGGCGAGGGGCATGTTTTTTGCTTTGGAATGCGGTCAAGCCGTATATGGGATCGCGGCGGCAATTGGCAAGGTAGGAATCGCCCGAAGCGGACATATCCGCAAACGGGGAAACGCACACGCAGGCGGCGGGCAGCGGCACCCCGTTATCGCGGGCGCGGAGCATGCAGGAGAGGGCGAGATTCGCGCCGTAGCTGTCGCCGACGAGTAAGGTCTTGCACATGGGGAAGCGCTCCGCAAACGCGCGATATGCAGTATAAGAATAATCATGCATAACCGGGTAGGTATAAAGCCCCGTGGGGTAGTCCGCGCTCACAACGGCGCAGCCCGTTACGCGCGCGAGCCTGCAAGCGACTTTGCGATAAAAGTTGTTGAGCGGAGCGGTTCTGCCGCCGCCGTGGAAGTGCAATATATATCCGTTAAAGCCGTGGGGAGAGAGCATTTCCGCACGCACTCCGCCAAGGGAAAGTTCGGAAAAATCCATGTCCTTGGGCGGGGTGTACTTTTTGGAAGATGAGGTTATTTTTGAAGACAAAGAGCCGCATTTAAGCCGCACGGGAAAGGTGACGAGCCTCACGAGCAGGCAAGCCGCAAGCGCGCTCAAGGATCTCATAGCGTTTTGAGCTGCGCGAACATATTTTTCACGAGCGGATTCATTATCAAGGGGATGAGCGCGCCCGATTTGAAGAAGCAATACACCTCGTTGAAAAGCCCGTAAAATGCGAGTTTTTGCCGCACCATTTTGCTCGCGCCGTACTTTTTGATATAGGTATCGGAAAGGGAAAAGCGCTTGCCCGTGAGGTTGTCGAATTGGAAGAGGTCGTATTCCCTGTCCGCCCACATGCAGTTGAGCGGGTCGATAAGGCCGGTTAAGCGCCGCTTGCTCACCATTATATTGGCGGTGTTCAAGTCGCCGTGGATGAGCGACGCCACGTTCACTTCTTCGCAAAAGATGTCGTCGTATCTCTCCCACGCCGCTTCCGCCGCGCGCCCTACGCTTTGCGGCAGTTCGCCCGCGCTTACAGCAAGGCGCGTTTTTTCCGCTATGTCCCGCGCAAAGGGGCGGTAGACTTCGTCCCAGGAGGAGTGATCGGGGTGCATGGTGTCGCCGAATTTGCCGTTGGTAACGCAATGCACGGCGTGCAGGGCGGAGGTCACCTCGTCCGCAAAGCGCATACGCACGCCCTTACCTGAAAAGTACAGCAGAGGGGACAGCAGCGCGCTCTTGCCGGGGATGAGCGTCATGGCATAGCCGTCAATGGGGATTTTTTCGGAAGAGGGGTGGGTGAATAGCACCTTGGGCATGGGCACAGGGCAGGCATTTTGCAAAAGGCGCAAATCGAATACCTCTTTTTCCAACATCCCGGGTGAAAGCAGGAGCTTGATCACGAAACTTTCGTCTGCGGTAACTATCTTCACCGCGCGCCCGAAACTGCCGCCGCCCAAAAACTTGGACGCAAGCACGCGGCAGCCCATCTCGCCGGCTATCCCTTCGGCGTATTTTATGACCTGCGCCTTGCTGAGTTCGGCGGGAATCATTCTTTCGTTCATCTGCTGCCTCCGCAATACTTCTTGCTTTAATTATAGCATATCAAGTATAGCACATCAAGCAAAAACGCGAATTTCGTCTTCATACAAGGCTGCAATCAAGGACGATGTTCCTCACCGGTCCGCCGTCTATCATGGCGAGTAGCGTTTCCGCCGCCACGGCGCCCAGCTCGTGCATGGGCTGGACTACCATGCGCATGCCGGGGCAGAGCACGGGGAGCATCTTCACGCTGTCAAAGCCGGTGAAGGCGAAGCTATCGTCTATCGCCTTGCCCATCTCCTTCAAGGCTATCGCTACGCCTATCGACATCTCGTAATTGGTGGCGAATATGCCCTGCAAGTCGGGGCGGGAGGAAAGCAGCATTTTTGCCGCTTCATAGCCGCCCTGCACGCTGTTTCCGCCCAAAGCTGTGAGGGAAAAGCCCGTGCCCGCCATGGCTTCGCGGTAGCCCGCCAACCTCTCGCGCGCGGTGAACAGGCTCTCTTCCCCGTGGATAGCCGCTATTTTGCGAAAGCCGCGATCGAGCATATCTTCCACCGCGTTCCGCCCCGCCTTGCGGTTGCTCACCACCACGTGGGAGATCTCTCTGCTCTCCGTGTACCTGTCCATCGCCACCACGGGCAGACTTTTTGCAAGGGCGGAGGAGAGGGACGAGGCGCTGTCGGTAGCGGGAATGATGATGATCCCGTCCACCGTCTTGGATTGCAAAAAGCGCACCGCTTCGCGCTCGCGTTCGGGGTTGGAGCGGCAGTCGCAGATGATGAGCCCGTAACGCTTTAAGCGCAGCGCCTCTTCTATTTCCGTAACAAGTTGGGTGCAAAAGGTGTTTGCAAGCTCGGGAATGAGCACTCCCACAGTCATGGAGCGGTGAGTGCGCAGCGCGCGGGCATAGTCGTTGCGTATGTAGCCGAGTTTTTCGATGGCTTTTTCTATTTTTTCCTTGTTGTAAGGGCGCACGCTCGCGCCGTTGAAGTAGGCGCTTATCGTGGCTGCGGTAAGCCCCGTTTCACGCGCCAGATCCTTGATCGTGATCGACATAAAATATCCCCCTATAAAGTTGAAACGATAAAAAGTTTTTTCTTCGTCTCTAAGTAATTTTATCGTAAAGAATAGACATATGTCAAGAAAACAGCCCGAAATATTCAAAATTTGCGTAAAAGTTCAAATTTTGATTTTTCGGCGCGCAAAAATGCGGGTTGACAAAAACTTTTATTTATGGTAAAATAGTAAAAGTACGAACGGCATTTTGGGCAATTCGATATACGCCGAGGGGAGCAATTGCGCAAGTTGTGCGCATGAACTTGGTAAATTCACTGTTTTGGCAAAGTTCAAAAAGTATTTTAAGAAGGTGAAAGATGGATTATAAGGAATACCAGGAATCTTTGGAGAGAAAGCACAGCGCGGAGATCACCCGCCTTTCAAAATTGAGCGTGCGTGAAAGCGCCATTCACCCCAAACTTTACGAAAAGTACGACGTAAAGCGCGGTTTGCGCGACGTGAACGGCAACGGCGTGGTGTGCGGCCTTACGGAGATTTCGGAAATAAACGCCTTCAAGGTGGACAAAGACGGGAACAAAACGCCCTGCGATGGAGAGCTTTTTTATCGCGGCGTAAGCATCTACGATCTGGTTGACGGACTGAGTAAACGCGGCAGATTCGGCTTTGAAGAAACGGCGTATCTGCTGCTCTTCGGCACCCTCCCCACCAAGGATGAGCTGATGAGCTTCAACGAGATGCTGTGCGATTATCGTCCCCTGCCGCCCAATTTCGTGCGCGACATCATAATGAAAAATCCCTCCGCGGATATGATGAACATGCTCGCGCGCTGCGTGCTCAGCCTTTATTCTTACGACAAGCGGCCGGATAGGACCACGCCCGGCAACACGCTCAGGCAATGCGTGCAGCTCATCGCGCGCTTCCCGCTGCTCGCCGTTTATAGCCAAAACGCATACAACTACTACCACACGGATAGCTCGCTCTTCATCCACAAGCCGGATAGCAGTCTTTCCGCCGCGGAAAACTTGCTCTATATGCTCAGGGAGGACAAATCCTTCACGCCGCTTGAAGCGCGCGTGCTCGATACCTGCCTTGTGCTGCACGCGGAGCACGGAGGCGGCAACAACTCCACATTCACCACGCACGTCGTGACCTCTTCCGGCACGGATACATACTCTTCCGTGGCGGCGTCGCTCGGCTCGCTGAAAGGACCCAAGCACGGCGGAGCGAACATAAAGGTGGTGGAGATGTTCGACTACCTGCACCACGCCTTGAAGGATACTTCCGACGGTTCCATCCGCGACTGCCTCAACGCCATGCTCAATAAGGAAGCTTTCGACAAATCGGGGCTTATCTACGGCATGGGGCATGCGGTGTATTCGCTCTCCGACCCCAGGTGCAACATCTTGAAGGTGTGCGCAAAGAATTTGGCGGACGAGAAGGGACTTGCCGAGGAGTTCGAACTGCACAGCCGCGTGGCGGAGATAGCGGGCGAGCTCATCGCGGAAAAACGCAAGATATACAAGGGCGTGAGCCCCAACGTGGACTTTTATTCGGGACTTATTTACAGCATGCTCGGGCTGGACAGAAAGCTGTTCACTCCGCTCTTTGCCGTGGCGCGCATAGCCGGCTGGTCGGCGCACAGAATAGAGGAACTCGCCAGCGGCGGCAAGATAATCCGCCCCGCATACAAGGCGGTGAGCGAACACCAAAAGTATGTGCCGATAGAGGAGAGGGGATGATTTTTGAGGGACGCCGGGATATGATTTTTTCAAAGCACTATTATCGGGAACACAAACATAAGTGCCTTGAAAAAATCGTGATATTTTTTTGGGGATAGAGAATAAAATATTAGCGCGCTATATCTACCCCAAAAAAGTGATATTTTTGGCTTGCCAAACAATAAAGCCTTGATGTGACCGTGAGGGAACACAAGGCTTTTTTCTTCGCAGAAGCATATCATACGCCAAAAGTGATATGCGCCCTCAAACCGCCAAGGCGACGAGAGGGCGCGTGATATTTTTGGACATACAGCCGCAGAGCAGCGCTGTCCAAAAGTTAAGGTGCCGCAGGCGCATTAAAATATTTTTGCTTTATACATGCCAATTATGAACTAGCGATACTCAATCAAGTGAGCAAGTGCAACTATTTGTAATTTTACCAATAACATTATTATGATAGAGTGATTACTTTAGCTACAAGACCAACCAAGTGTAAACCCGCTTGCGGAGCCGCAACTTTTGGAGAGCGTTTGTCGCTTGCGGCAAACAGTATCTCCAAAAATATCACGCGCCCTCTCGTCGCTCCGCGGTTTGAGGGCGCATATCACTTTTTGGCACACGAATAGTTGTTCATGGATAAATTGCATATCTGCCAAAAAATATCACTTTTCGGAAGTAACGTAACTTTCGCTTTTTT
>CALWKO010000020.1 GCA_944381275.1 uncultured Clostridia bacterium
GCAACATAATCTGCTGCCGCACAAAGAAATTTGACAGGCAAATTTCCACTTTTGGCATTATAAAGCGGTGTATTTATCAATTTAATAATTTCAATGCGCCTGCGGCACCTTAACTTTTGGACAGCGCCGCTTGCGGCTGTATGTCCAAAAATATCACGCGCCCTCTCGTCGCCTTGGCGGTTTGAGGGCGCATATCACTTTTTGGCACACGTAAAGCGGTTCATGGCATAATAGCATATCTGCCAAAAAATATCACTTTTTACCTTCTGATAAAAGCGGCGTATTAAAATTTAGTATATGAAGGTAAAAAATATCACGATTTTTGAGGGACGCTATCGCTCCGCAAAAAGTAATTTGCGTCCCTCAAAAATCATTTATTCCTTTTCCCCGTCACATGCTCGATCTTCATCTTCATCACGGCAAGGGCGGGGAAGAAGGCGGCTATTTCGCGGCATATGTTTTCGTCCGATTCCTCGGGGCTGTATTTTTTTGAAAGGAGGTAGGTTGCGCGGCGCATCTCCTCTTCTTCTTTCACAAGTGATATTCTGCCGAAGGCGATCACGCTCTTGTAGGCGGTGGCGAATTTTTCCGGCATGACTTCGTCCTTGTCCACCACGCAGAAGCCGGCTTTGTCACAGCGGTTGACGCTGTCGATTTTATGCCCCGTTTTGGCGCAGTGGAAGTAGATATATTCCCCGTCATAGACGTAATTCATCGGCACGGGGTAGGGGTATCCGCCGTCACCGCTCAGGGCGAGGACGCCCGTCTTGCCCTCGCGCAAAATGCGCTCGCACTCGCTCTCATCGAGCGCTTGAAGTTTTCTTCTCACCTCACGAAACATAAGCTGCCTCCTAATTGTTTACGCATATATAATAAAGTATAATTCCCGCTTTTGCAAGCAAAAAGCGCGCCGATATTCGGCGCGCCTTGCTGTTTCATTCTCCATCGGCAAATGCTTTCAGCCCTTATAGAACGCGGATACTTTGGTATAGCCGGTGGGCATGGAGCCGAGGTTGGGGCCGAGGTAGGAAATCTGCACATTATAAACTTCCTCATCGGCGGCGAGGATGCCGGAAGTTTCGGGGTCCGCGCGGTAGACGAAGATATTGCTCACCCTGTCATAGCCGCCCCTGTTCTCGCCGACGTTGGTCAACTCAATTTGCACATACAGCGAATCGGTGAAGAGGGAGTATTTGGGATCGAGCCCCGTCCTTTCGGTGAAGCGCTCCGCGTACCCGTCCGTCATCTTAAAGGTGAGGGTGGTGAGATACATTTGAACCTCCGCTCCGCCCACATTGCTGCCGGAGGCGTTGACCACGCCTTCAAATGTGATGTCGCCTTCTTCCAAAAGTCCTATCTCGCTCAGCTTGGAAGCCAAGGTGTAGGGCTCCATTATCTCCGATTGAGCAAAGTTGCGCGCGCTTATGCCGTCGATCTGCTGCTGCAGCTGCCCGCGCAGACCGTCGGACGTGGTGGTCACGTTAAAGCCGAAAGTCGTGCCCGTGGAGGCGGCGAGGAACCTATTCGTACCCGCGGCGTCCTTATCGGGATTTAGGGTGGCGTTCACGCCGTAATACTGTGCGCTGGAAAGGTCGTAATCTTTATCGTTCTTGCCCGCGAGAGGGAAGTCTTCGGAGTAGGTTACGGTATTGCCTTGCGCGTTGTAAACGACGTTGTTGTTGTAATCGTCCACCGTGTTGCCCACGGAGTTCCTCACTTGAATATACCTGTCTTCCAGCACATATGCGCCGTATTCTTGGTCGGGGTGGAAGTTATAATCATCGTCCACATAGCAATGCAGATTCACCGTAGTATTCTTCAAGGATACGGGCACGTATTCGCCGGTGGAGGGGTTATAGACGGTCTCTATTTGGCGGCGGTCCTGCTCCTTGTAGTAGTAGACTTCGCCGTTGTATATGCCGCCCGCTTCGTCTATTTTGATGGAGTATTCATAAGCCGCTTGCAAAGCCGCAAAGCCTTCTTCCGCGGTGAGCGTTTTGCACGACGCCAAAGACAGGAGGGAAAGGCAGAGCACCAATGCCACAACCACAAACGCGATTATCTTCTTTTTCATCAGTCGTTACCTCCTTCTTCGCCGTCTTGCGCGGGCTTATCTTCTTCCTTGGTTTCTTCCACCTGCTCTTCGGCGGTGGTCGCTTCGTCCGCGGGGGCGGAGGTGGCGTCTTCGTATTTTTCCGCTTCGCTCGCCACCGTGGCTTCCTTGCCGGCGGCAAATTTCACTTCCTCTTCTTCGGTCAGGCGGCACGCTTCTTCCAGCTCGGCAGCGTGCTCGGCTTTATACTGTTCGAAGAATTCTTCCGTAAACTTTACGCCGTCCATCTTGGCTTGTTCTTTCGCCACTTTCTTCATGGCCTTTTCCGCTTTCAAGCGCTTGATCTCGCGCTTTTTCTCCAGCTTTTCCACTTCCGCCTTGGCGGCTTCTTCCGCGTCTATCTGCGCCGCCTGCGCCACGTATTCTTCATACTTGGGCAGGATGAAGTCGAAGAAGTTGTTGCGGTCGTTGTATTCGGTGATGACCGTTTCGCATTCAAGATACAGCTTGTATGCGCGGCAGAAGCGGCGGTATGCCTTTTCCGCCTTCTTTATCACCTTGTTCTGCGCCTTCTTTTCTTCCTTGGTTTCGCACTGCACGTCCAGCTCGCGCTTGAGGTCCGCTTCGTAGTCCGTTTTAACGCCTTCGGGGAACATGCGGCGGGTGAGGCGCTGCATCTTCTTGAATTGACGGATGCGCTTTTTGATGAGGGCGAGGGTTTCGCGCTTTTGCGTGCGCATCTCCTTTGCCTCGCGGGTCAGCTTACCCTTTTCGTTCCTCTCGTCCATGCCGGGGAATTCGGGGACGGGCAGGGAAGAGATGTCCAAATCCGCGGCGGCGATGTCGTTCTTGTCGATGGCGGTAACCGCGCGTGCAATCTCTAAATCCATAACGTGAACGGGCTCGCTCCACTTGTTGAGCTCGGGCTCGAGGAATTCGGTGATTGCCTCCTTGTCGCGCTTGAGCTTTTGCGCGTCCTTGTAGGCGAACTTGGCTTCCTTATAAGCCTTCTTGGCTTCGTCGCGCGCTGCGGTGGCGGCGGCGAGCTCTTCCGTTTGAGGTATCGCCTCTTTTTCGCGGATGGCGGCTTTAAGCGCGTGTTCGGCTTGCTTGAGCTCTTCTTCCTTCACGGGGATCTCCGCCGCGTCCGTGCCCGCCTTTGCCGCTTCCACCGCGGCTTTTGCAGCCTCTGCGGCTTGGGAGAGAGCTACTATTTCCGGCATAGCCATTATCTCTTCGTGTTTGGGCATAAACTCCGCGGCTTTCTTCAACGCCGCTTCGTATGCCTCTTTTGCCTGCTTGTAGTCTTCCTTGGCGGCGTTCTTTTCCGCCTTCTTCTCCTTTATGTCGGGCTGGACGGCGTTTTTACGCTCCATGGAGTACTTGTATGATTCGATGGCGTCTTTCGCCTGGTGAGGGGTGACGTCGCCCGTGCGGTAGTCCTCGTTGATGGCGCGGATCTTGAGCGCGGTGATTATCTGCGCATGCTTTTCACGCGTGAGGTTGTAGAGCAGGAAGGGCGCCAGGTTGAGAGCCGCGCCGGCTATGGACAGGGCGCACAGCATATAGAACAAGTTGTTTCTTATTGTGGGGTCGTAGAGCACGTCGTAGTTGACGGTAAGGCCGAATCCTTCGTAGATGAAGGGCAGGAAGTAACCTGTGGCTATCGTGATGGGCGTGCCTATCAGCGCGGCGACTTCCAGCATGAAGTCCACGCGTTTGCCCGATTTTAGCTGTATCGAGTCCTTAACTTCCGCGTTCAGCACGGGGTTATAGACGAGCTGAAGCTGGTTTATAAAGGTATTTATATATAGGAACAGGAAGTATAGCAGCGGCACATCATATGTTGCGAGCATGCACGCTATAAATATTATGTTGAAGCCGTTGTGGAAGAGCAGTGTGCCCTTGTTGCCCAGCGCCTTCAAGATGAACGGCGTTGCGAACATACTCAAACCTGAAGCCGTACCCAGCACCGTGGTGAGTATGCCGTATGTAACCATGTCCTGCGTGCCGTAGATGTATATCCAGCCGAAGAGCACGAGGTATGCGCTTTCAAGGAAGGTGAACCAGGTGGAAACCGTCCTCAGCCACCAATACTTGTTCTTCCATACGGCGACGCAGCCGTCGATGACGCTGACTTTTTGCACGAAGTGCTTGGAAGAAACTATGCGCTCCTTGCAGCCGAAGAAGCAGAACAAGCTCAGGAACACGCCCACAACGCCGATGGGCACCACGATATACTTATAGGTGCGTATATCGGTAAAGCCGCCCGTGAATTCAGAGAAGATGGGCACGAACAGCTGGTAAACGCTGGGTGCAAAGGAGTAGATGATCGAGCTCACGGTGATGATGTTCGCCCTTTCACGCGAGCTGGGTGAGAGCACGCTGCCCAGGTTTGTATAGTTGGTCTGGAAGAGGGGCTGCCCTGCAGAGATGGCTATTGCGAATATAAACACCATCATATATTTGGTGTTATAAGTCATCGTTTCGAAGGGCAGGAAGATGAATACGGTGGATAAAATTACGAGCGGAGCGCCCATAATCGCCATATATGGCCTAAATCGACCCCATCGGGTGTTGGTGTTATCC
The DNA here is from genome assembly GCA_944381275.1 of uncultured Clostridia bacterium. Lineage (GTDB taxonomy): Bacteria > Bacillota > Clostridia > Christensenellales > UBA3700 > Alloclostridium. The sequence goes on from CALWKO010000020.1 coordinate 4,643, forward strand.
ACCAATTTACCGCGGATTATCTGGAAGAAGATGTTGGCTATCGTCTGCACGGTGAGCATCGTCTGCAAGTGCATGGGACGAATGCCTATCGTGGAGGCGAACAGGGTGTTTGTAACGCCCAGCGCCATGAACCCCAGCAGGTATATGACCATGTTCTGGCCCATACCGCCGATGGAGTAACTCAACACTTCCTTGTAAGGAACGTAATTGCCCCTGCCGGGCTTGTTCCAGTGGGTGGTGATGTCCGTCCATACGAAGGACACCGTGTCTTTGAGTTTGGAAATGCCGTTGCGGCATTTTTGCTTAAAAGTACTTGCCATGATTTACCCCTCTAGAGTGTTTTCAACTCATATGCGATTATTATAACATAATATTTTTAATATGTAAAGGCAAAAAGCCGTGAAATTCCTAACATATTCTTTACATCCGTGGCTTTGCACCGCGCCTTAAAGCATGTAATTAAGGACGCGGCGCCTTTTTGCAAGCGCCGCAATCGGGTTTTTGGGGAAGAAAAAGCCCCGCACAAAGCGGGGCGAATGAGCAATTTTTGCCGTTATGCGGCGAATACCGCGTTGAATATGTGCGTTACGTCCGCGTCCTGTGCGCGGTGGTAGGGTATATATCCGTAGACCACTCCGTCCTTTTCTGCATAGTATGTTAAAAAGCCGTTCTCTTCAAATGCGAATATATCGCCCAAAGTGCAGGTTCCAACTTTTTCGCCCGCCTGGTCAATATTAAAAGGAAGGGTATAACTGCCGTCCTTTTTTGCTACGCAGAAAAAGTCGAGAAGTGTTTGCCAGGAGTAAGCTTTGCAAATGACGTTTCCCTTTGCGATTTCGTGTGAATTTGCCACGACGCCATCGGTATATACGGTTACGGCGTTTGCGGCAAACACCCCTTCCGGCCGCTTGACAAACGGCAGGTCTAATTGCACGTTTTGCGCTTCTTCATAAGATAGAGTCAAAGACTGTACGTCATAGCCGAAAGCGCCAAAGAACGCCAATAAGAAAAACATTATAACTATCATGAAAACTGCGGCTAAAACGGCAAAGCATATGCCCGTTATTTTAATCGCTTTTATTCTGTTTTCTTTCATGGTTTGCCTCCTTTAATTTGCGAAAGTGAAAAGGTCGTTAAACATTTTCACGGCTTGTTCGGATGTTGCTCCGAACGGAATAAGTGCGTAGCGTACCCCGTCTTTGTCCACATAATATATCGCTGCTCCGCCGCCTTCGATTTGAGCGGAATATATTTCGCCCAATGCGAGTGAACTGCCCACAGACTCGCCTTTGGCGGCAAAGATATCAAAACTTATGCTTGAACCGGCAGTCGCTACAGCAAAATACATCTTTTCATTCAGGTATTCGTAAGCTACACATGGTACATCTCCGCTTTCAATGGATGTGTCGAGGCAGGGTTTTTCCGGATATGCGGCAAAACTGCCGTATGCGGGCGGATTTTCTATCAAAGGAACGCTCAAATCCAAATTGGAAAGTTCAAGATACGTCACTTCGACTTTAGCGGTTTTTCTTCCGAAAAAGCCGCCTACGCCCAAAATTGCAAACATAAGTGCGATTAAAAGTAATACCGTTAAAACGGCTGCGATTATCCCAATAGTTTTTATTCGTCTTTTTGTTGCATCTGTCATCATAATACCTCCTTATTTTTATTTACGCCCGCCTTTTGACGGGCGTCGGTTGTCAGTAATTTTATACGCCGGGTACTGTTACCTCGGTATTTGCAAAAAATGCCGCCTTGTTTATTACAAGCGGATCATAGCCGCCCCATCCCGTATGGCAAACAAAGTTTTGCAATATGCCGGAAGACTTGGTAGTGTATGCAAATACCACGACCTGATGATTGGATATATATTTTGTTGTGAAAGAACCGTCTGTCGAATTCCAAAGGAAACCTTTATAATAGCCTATTTCGCCTATTGCGGGACGATGGTTGTCGATAGAGCCTTTCATGCCGGAATACAAAGCATTGTAAGAGGCTTTCGCGCCGTAGCCGTATTTTTCGAAATAATCGTTAAACACGCTTACAATTTTATCAGTCATGGCAAAGGAGCCTCCGCCCATGTTCCATAAGGTATTGTGTATTGCCTGAGTTTTAGAAGTACTTACGGAGCTTGCTGGTAAATAGTTGTCGAAAGAAGAGGGTATCATATCATGAAGACCTGTACGCTCGTAATACTGCAACAACATTGTCATAGCGACATAAGCGCAGCTTGTACCGTTATTGTTGGGGAAAGTCCAATCTCCGTCATCAAGCAAACCGTAAGAGCCGCTGCCGGCAATTAAGAAGAAATACGATGCATGAATAATATGGGCGGTATCGCTATAAAGCAGGTGTATGCGCGACATATCAGGATCGGCAAGCGCAACACTTTTCACTTGTGTATTTTCATCTTCCGCTATTGTTGCAAGATCTCGTGCGACAAGAGTCTCCCACTTCGATTGCAGATATGCAACGGCTTGCTCGTCTAAAACGACGTCATTGTTTCCGACAAAGTAATAATTTCCACCCGATTGATAGGCGTAATTCAAGGGGGAAATATAGATGTATTTGTCGGCGTTAACGCCGAAATAAGGGTTTTTTGACAGCGCTGTTTCGTATACCGTTTCGGTGGTGCTGTTGATAATCGAGTAACCGTCGTCATATAATACGCAATAGGCAGTAAGGTTACCGTTGAAATCGTAAAGCGGATAGCTTTCTGGATCTGAAAAAGTTGAAGTATTTTCGCTGAGCGCGACGGCGGCAACATCGGTATGTAGCGGAGCGGTCAAAGCTTCTCTGCCGGTTAAATAAGAATCTGCGGCGGCGGCTTTCAAATTGTCGGGTAAAGCCGTTTTGGCGGGTTCTGAGTCGGCAAGGGGAATATCGTTGCCGACAGCAGGTGATATTTGCATGCAAAACATTATTGCGCAAATAGTGATAAATGCAACCAATACCAAGGCGAATATCGCCTTAAAAGTTTTAGAGTAAATCATTTTTTACCCCTCCTTAGATTTATTCGGTCGGTTGCGTAACCTCACCGTCGGTTTTATCGACCACAACTTACTTTGCTGTGGAAAGTATATCTTCTATATAAATTTGTGCCACGCTTATATCGGGCGGTATTATTTGTTCACCGTTTTCTATTATCAAAAACGGGTCTTTGGGTTCTATAAGAATAAAATACTTATAGTCGCCGTATTCGAAAGCAATAGAGACTTCAGAAAAAGCATATTCATTAGTGGAAATAAAGTTGCCGGAAAACAAGTAGGCTATATGTATATCGTTTATAGTGGCGTACGATGCGTATTTGTCGTTGATTTGATACGAGTTTATATCAACCTCTTTCGTCATTACGGTAAGCGTAACGGAAGTCTGTCCGCTACGCAAAGTGTCGTCCGGCGTTTCCGGCGAAAGAATATTTTCCTGCCAATATCTTACAGCGGGTACTTCTTTGTGAATGTTCATATAGGTATTGCGCCAGGCAATATGTTCGTCCGCGTAAAATTCGGAGATTGTATTTCGCGGAATATACAATATATTCAAATCGTTTTCTTCGCAATACTCTTCCAGACATACGCCGAAGTTGCTGGCGTTGGCGTCTTCTTCTCCCACATACAGCGGATTAATATAGTATCCGAGTTCTACGCCTTTGAAATCTTTCTCCGTATAAGAATAGCGCGGAGGCTCTTCTCCCGGCGGGGCGGAAGTACCCGGATCGGAAATCTGCGGTTCGCCGGGACTGTTTATCAGCGTGACGGGCAGTACGACCGAAAGCGTTATTATCACTGCTAGCATGCACGCTATCGCCGACGTTGTGCGGACGGACACCGCTGTGCGGCGCTTTTCTTTCCCTTCGGATATGTAAGGGGCGAGCCTTTGGCGCAGGCGTTGTTTTTCTTCATTATTTCGTTCTATTTTTTTATGCAGTCTCAATATATCTTAACTCCTTTTGCGTTATGTACGGATATATCTCCCATTATCATAGTTCTTGAACCGCTATATATATCCGAAACGAGATAGACAGTATATTCGTATTTATTCGGCAAGTTTTCATTACATATAAACTTTTTGTATCCTTCAATTATAAAAATATGATTGACGACAGCTGTTTTCCAAGTGTAAGTAGTATTGTCTGCATTATAATCCACCATGCTATAAAAATTTACCTCCGGGGCAAATACTAAGACAGGGGATTGCGAATCTATGGCAGCTTTTATTGCGGCGTAGTCGAGATTGCCGTTGCTTGCCGCTACGGTATAGGTAATGTCATATCCTTTATCGGCAATATATTTCGCCAAACCGCTGTCGAATTCGCTTTCGCTTGCGCCCGCTCCCGCCTCATTGACGTGCATAAGAGAATAAAGTTCTTCAATGGTGCTGTATAATGTGGCGGTGGGTTTTCTGTAACTGCCGAAAATTTTAGACGTAAAGCCGGGTATGAGGTCGGGTAAAGTAATATCGTAATAAGCCGCAATTATCGTTCCTGCCAGCGGGGCACAGGCATTCGGTAAATCAATGTAATCTACGGTATAATAGGGCAACCCTTCGTCAAGTTCTCCCTGGTCGATAATGCGGTAAGAAGAGTAATTGAAGACAATATCTTTGTCGGAGCGGGTGCTTGGCATAAACGTTCCCGTATAACGTACTTCTTCCGCGCTTGCGCCTGGAGCAAGTATAAAAATCAAAGCTATCGGTATCAATAAAAGCAGTGTAGCGATTATCAATAAGAGTTGTTTTTTCCCGAGTATCATAATTTTGCCCTCCATTATCTATTCAAAAAACCGAGGGGCAAATTTTCACAAATACAACATATTTTACATAAAATTTACACTTGAATATTCTCGGTATGCTAATTAGCTTAAAAATCGATGCAGGTGGCTTTCAGCCGTCTTCAGTTTTCTTCCTGCGGTAGCATTGGAAATGCCGCGCATAGCGGCGAGCTCTTTAAGACTGTATCCGAAAAAATAGTATCCTATAACTAAGAAGCGTTCGGCTTCTTCAAGATTTGCTATGGCGGCGTGAACATCGCTTTGTGTTTCGTCTGCAGCCGATTGTACAGCGGCGCGCAGTTCGTCTTGCGGGGTTATCAGCGTAGGCACCTGTGCGTTCAGTTGCTTTATTTTATTGCGCAGTATGCCCACCATCCACGGGTAGGCATTTTTTTGTGGAGTATAATTGCCGGCGCCCCTGAAAATTTCTATAAAAGTTTCGGCAACGGCGTCTTCGCACAATTCCGAAGAAGAAGAAAGAGTGCGCGCAAAAGCCAGGAGATGCATTGCCGTAGCCTCATAAAGCTCGCCTCGCGCCTCCATATTACCCGCCGTTGCTTTTTTGAATAAACGATTGACTTTTGCGTGCCAGCAGTCTGTCATTTGCCCGTGGAGCCGAAGCCTCCTTCTCCGCGGCCGGTGGGGGAAAGCTCGCTTGCCTCTTCGAAATCCGCGTGCACGTACGGGGCGATAATTATCTGCGCTATCCTGTCGCCGTTGTATACGCGCCTGTCCTCGCCCGAATGGTTGTGCAGGGCAACTATTATCTCGCCGCGGTAGTCGCTGTCTATCACGCCCACTTTGTTGGCGGGGGCAAGCCCCTGCTTTGTCCCCAGGCCGCTGCGCGCGTAAATCAGACCCACCATGCCTTCGGGTATCTCCATGGCTATTCCCGTATGTATGAACACGGTGGTTTCGGGCGCGATCAGAATTTCGTCGTCGTCCGTCAGACAGAATAAATCGGCAGCCGCCGCGTACTTACTGCCGTAGCTCGGCATTTTCGCGCCTTCGCTCAGCTTTTTTACTTTCAGAAAACAATGTTGCATAAAATCCTCCTAAGCAGGCAAGTATTTTGTTGTGCCGTATTTATATTACCATATATTAGCGCAAGTGTAAACATATAAAATTTGCACAAAATCTTGCGCATTTCGCTTTACTTCTTTAATGTATTAAAGTATAATATGAAAAAGCACAACACCATAGGAGGAAAATCCGTGGATAACGAGAGTATGAAGACGCAGCTTTACGAATTGCTCGCGCAGCTTAAAACGCCGGAGGACGCCCGCCTGCTTTTGGACGACCTGTGCACCAACAAGGAAGTGGAGCAGATGGCACAGAGGGCGTACGCGGCAAAGCTGTTTTTGCAAGGGAACACCTATGCGCAGATAATAGAAAAGACGGACATATCGTCCGCCACCCTGTCGCGCGTATCCAGATGCATAAATTACGGGGGAGGGGGCTATGCCAAGTTCGTTAAAAGGGATTGAAAGATTTTTTGAAAGGGGCGGCGACGGGCAGACCCTGCCCTTCAAGCTGAGCGCGCTCTTTTCCTCCTACGGCTACAAAAAGTACCGCATGAGCAGGTTCGAAGAGTATTCGCTCTATGCGGAGAACTTCGATTTTTTGGCGGGGAGCAACGTGATAACATTCGGCGGAGAGGGCGGAAAACTGCTCGCTCTGCGCCCGGACGTGACCTTGTCTATCGCAAAAAATTCCAAAGCCACCAAGGAAAACGGCGAAAAGGTGTACTATCACGAAAGCGTCTACCGCCTCTCCCGCGGCAATTTGGGATATGAAGAGATAGATCAGATGGGCGTGGAGAACATAGGCGAAGTGGACTTGCTCGCCATAGCCGAGCAGGCGGAGCTCATCTTGAAATCGCTCGCTCTGTTTTCCGGCGAGTATTCGCTGGACGTATCGCACAGCGGACTCGTGCACGGCATGGTCTCGCAGCTGGGGCTTTCCGCGGAGGCGAAAGCGAAAGTGTATGAATGCATAAAGAGAAAGAGCGTGCACGCCTTTGCCGAGCTCATGGAGCGCGAGGGCGCGGATCAGGACGCCGCCGCCAAGGTGCGCAGGATGATAGAGCTCTCCGGACCGATAGACGAGGTGCTGCCCGAGCTGGGCGCGCTCATCATGGGCGAGGAAGCCGCCGACGCGTATGTGCAGCTCATGGCGCTCTCCCACGAGGCGGCGCGCATGGAGGGGGGTGACAGGCTGAGGCTGGATCTTTCCGTATTCAACCACCTGGACTATTATAACGGCGTGATGTTCAACGGCTATATCCGCGAATGCCCCAAGGCGGTCATCGTGGGCGGAGAGTACGATAAATTGCTGGAAAAGATGGGCAAAAACGTGCAGGCGCTCGGCTTTGCCATCAACCTGGGCGCGGCTCCCGCCATCCACAGGGGAGTTGCCGACATAGCGCTTTTATATGATGAAAGTGACAACGTCTATGAAGTTTTGGAGCAGGCGAACAAGCTGCGTGAAAAGGGCAAAAGCGTGATCGTGAGTAAAACTAGGGTGCCTGCAGTTAAGACTTACGCCTATACAGACGGAACTTTGCAGGAGGTGAAGTGATGCTTAATATAGCTCTTCCCAAGGGGCGCTTGGGTGAAAAGGCGTATAACCTTTTGGAAAAGATAGGATACAAGTGCGAAGAGTTCGATTCGGGCAAGCGCAAGCTGGTGTTCACGGACGAAAAAAACGGCGTGAGCTACTTTTGGGTAAAGCCTTCCGACGTTGCCATATACGTCGAGCGCGGCGCGGCGGACGTGGGCGTCGTGGGCAAGGACATACTCATCGAGCAGGATCCCGACGTATACGAGCTGGAGGACTTAAAGATGGGCATATGCCGCATGGCGGTAGCCGCAAAAAAGGACTTTGTAGACGACACGGACAAGGTGTTGCGCGTAGCCACCAAATTCGTGAACGTGGCGCGCGCATATTACGAGGGGCAGGGCAGGCAGATAGACATAATCAAGCTGAACGGCTCCATCGAGCTTGCGCCCATATTGGGGCTTTCCGACGTCATAGTGGACATAGTGGAAACGGGCGCCACCTTAAAGGAGAACAACTTGGAAGTGAAGGAAGTCATCTTCCCCGTGAGCGCGCGGCTCATCGCCGGCAAGGCGGCGTACCGCTTTAAAAACGAGGAGATAGAAAGGCTGCTTATGCAGGTGAGAGAGGTGCTGCATGATAAAGATTGACATATACAAGGGCGGGGACGAAGGTATATTTATCCGCGAAATGCAGGATAACCCCGCCGTGACGAGCGCGGTTGCGGAAATATTGGCAAACGTCAAGGCGCGCGGCGATGAGGCGGTGCGCGAGTATTCGAAAAAATTCGACGGCTGCGACCTCGACGATTTCCTTGTGAGCGGCAAGGAGCGGGAAGAGGGCGCGGGCAAGTGCGACCCGTACCTCTATAAGGTTATGGAAGAAGCGAGCGCGAATATAGCCGACTTCCACCGCCGCCAGATCCCGCAGGGCTTCGAGGTGGAAAAAGAGGGCGGCATAATCTTGGGGCAAAAGGTGACCCCGCTCGAGCGCGTGGGCATATACGTCCCGGGCGGCACGGCGGCATACCCCTCCACCGTGCTCATGAACGCCGTCCCCGCAAAGATAGCGGGCGTGGGCGAGATAATCATGGTCACCCCCGCAAAGGGCGGATACATCAAACCGGAAATTTTGGCGGCGGCGAAGATAGCCGGCGTGGATAAGATATACAAGGTGGGCGGAGCACAGGCGATAGCCGCGCTCGCCTACGGCACGCAGAGCGTTCCCAAAGTGGACAAGATAACCGGCCCCGGCAACATATACGTGGCCACGGCGAAAAAACTCGTCTACGGGATTGTGGATATAGACATGATCGCGGGGCCCAGCGAGATACTCGTGCTTGCGGACGGCACCGCTTCGGCGGAGCGCGCGGCGGCGGACATGCTCTCTCAGGCGGAACACGACGTCCTCGCTTCCGCCGTTATGGTGACGGACAGCCCCCGCCTGGCGGAGGACGCTTGCGCGGAGATAGAAAGGCAGATCCCTCTCCTCTCCCGCGCGGAGATAGCGCGCAAATCGATAGACGGGCAGGGCAGGATAATCTTGGTCAAGGACATGGCTCAGGCGGTGAAGATAGCCAACGCCCTCGCGCCCGAGCACTTGGAAGTGTATACGCAAGAGCCCTTCAAGCTGCTGCCGGAGATTAAGAACGCCGGCTCCATCTTCTTGGGCGGATACACTCCTGAACCGGTGGGGGACTACTTCGCAGGGCCCAACCACACGCTGCCCACCTCGGGTACGGCGCGCTTTTCCTCCCCGCTTTCCGGGGCGGATTTCGTAAAGCGCTCCTCCTACATCTACTACACAAAGCAGGCGATCGAGGGGGCGGCGGACAAGATAGAAGCCTTTGCCATGAGCGAAGGTTTGCAGGCGCACGCGAATGCGATAAAGGTGAGAAGATGAGCAGGTTTTCCTCTTCACGGCTGGCGGCTCTCACCCCCTATACTCCCGGGGAACAGCCGCAGGATAAGAAGTACGTAAAACTCAACACGAACGAGGCGTTTTTCCGCCCCTGCCCCGCGGTTTTCGGCGCGGTGGGGGAGATAGCCGAGCGGCTGAGGCTGTATAACGACCCGGAGGCGAAAAAGCTCGTAAAGGCGATTGCGGACAACTTGGGAGTGAGGGAAGAAAACGTGCTCGCCACCAACGGTTCGGACGAAGCGCTCGCCTTTGCGTTTATGGCGTTTTGCGACGAAAAAAGGGCGGCGCGCTTCCCCGACGTGACTTACGGATTTTACCCCGTATTCGCGGCGGTGTTCGGAGTGAAGGCGCACATAATGCCGCTGGACGAGCAGTTCAACATAAATATCGCCGACTATATGAACACGGGCGACACGGCGGTGATAGCCAACCCCAACGCGCAGACGGGCATCGCGCTGAGCTTAGAGGATATGGAGAGGATAATCAAGTCCAATCCGAACAATGTGGTGATCGTGGACGAAGCGTATGTGGACTTCGGCGCGGAAAGCTGCCTGCCGCTTATAAAAAAGTATGATAACCTGCTCATCGTGCGCACCATGAGCAAATCGGGCGCGCTGGCGGGAGCCAGGATAGGCTATTGCGTGGGCAATAAGGAACTGATTGCGGACATAAAGACGATAAAGTACTCCTTCAACCCCTATAACGTGGGCACCATGGCGCAGGCGGCGGGGGAAGCCGCGGCGCGCGATAAGGCATACTACGCGGAAAAGACGGGGGAAGTGATAAAGAACCGCTCCGCCCTCTGCCGCGGTTTGGACGCGCTGGGCATGGAGTATCTGCCCTCTAAGTCCAACTTCGTGCTGGCGAAAAAGGCGGGCATGAGCGGGGAAGAACTGTACTTGAAGTTGAAGGATAAAGGGGTGCTTGTCAGGCACTTCGGCGGCAGGATTGCCGATTACATCAGAATAACCGTAGGCAGCGGCGAGGAGATAGGCACTCTGCTTGCCTGCCTGAAGGAGATATTATGAGAAAGGCCGAAATAAACAGGAAAACGGCGGAAACGAGCGTGAAAGTTTCCCTTAATTTGGACGGGGAAGGAAGGGGAGAGATCTCCACGGGCGTGGGATTTTTCGATCACATGATGCAACTCTTCCTCAGCCACAGCAGGTACGACCTCACCTTGAAGGTGAAGGGGGATACCCATGTGGACTTCCACCACAGCGTAGAGGACGCGGGCATCGCCCTGGGTCAGGCGTTCAAGCAGGCGCTCGGGGACAAGGGCGGAATTTACCGCTATGCGGACATCGTACTGCCCATGGACGAAACGCTCATGCTCTGCGCGGCGGATATAAGCGGCAGGGCGTACCTCAATTACGACGTGGTCACATATACGGACAAGGTAGGCGGCTTCGACTGCGAACTTGTCAAGGAATTTTTGCTCGCCTTTGTGCGCAACGCGGAGATAACGCTGCACTTCAAGATGTTCGCGGGTGAAAACTCCCACCACATTTTAGAGGCGGTGTTCAAGGCGCTTGCGCGCACTCTGCGCAAAGCCACCGATATAGATGAAAGGCTGAAGGGCGCGATCCCCTCCAGCAAGGGGGCGCTGTGATAGGAATAGTCGATTACGGGGCGGGCAATCTGTTCTCCTTGAAAAGCTCGCTCAAATTTTTGGGCATAGACCACATCGTGAGCGCGGATAAGGAAGCCCTTGCCCGCTGCGACAGACTCATCCTGCCCGGGGTGGGCGCGTTCGGCGACGCCCGCGCCATTTTGAAGGAGAGCGGCACGGACGTGTTTTTGCTCGAGCAGGCTTCTTCCGGCAAGCCGCTTTTGGGCATTTGCCTGGGAATGCAGCTGCTCTTGCAGGGGAGCGAGGAGTTCGGATCCCACGAAGGTCTTGGACTTATAAAGGGCAGAGCGTGCCCGCTGAAAGGCGACATCGACGAACATTTAAAGGTGCCGCACATGGGCTGGAACAGCCTGCATTTCACCCAAAAAAGCCCACTCTTCAAGTACAGCGCGGAGGGGGACTGGGTGTACTTCGTCCACTCCTTTTACGGCAAGGGGTGCGGGGAGGACACCCTTGCAACGGCGGACTACTCCCTGCCCGTAACCGCCGCGGTGGGCAGGGGCAAGGTGCTGGCCACGCAGTTCCACCCGGAAAAGAGCGGCAAGGCGGGGCTTAGAATATTGCGCGCCTTTGCGGAGGTGTAGAGTGAAGATATATCCTGCAATAGACATCTTGGGCGGAAAGGTGGTACGCCTTACAAGGGGCGATTACTCCACCGCAAAGCAATACCCCTTAGACCCCCTTCAGGCGGCGCAGATGATGTGTGGCAGCGGGGCGAAATACCTGCACGTGGTCGATTTGGACGGTGCGCGCCGCGGCGATACGTGCAATTGTGAGATAATAGAAAAGATAACCTCGTCCACCCCCTTAAAGGTGGAAGTGGGCGGCGGAATACGCAATATGGCGACTGTGGAAAAGTACCTCTCCGCCGGCGCGGACAGGGTGATCTTAGGCACCGCCGCGGTGAAGAACTTCCCCTTCGCCGAGGAGGCAAACGCGCTCTTCCCCGGCAGAATAGCCGTGGGCGTGGATACCAAGGACGGCAAAGTCGCCGTGCAGGGCTGGGAGCAGGTGGAGCCGATCACGGGCGAAGAATTTTGCAAAAAACTCACGGGAGCGGGCATATGCGACGTCATCTATACGGACGTGGCGTGCGACGGCGGCATGGCGGGCACCAATTTGGATATATACCGCAAACTCGTGCTCATCCCCGGCTTGCGTGTGGTGGCTTCCGGCGGCGTGAGCGGCATGGATGAGCTGCGCGCTCTGCGCGATATGGGGGTTGACGGCGTGATCTTGGGCAAGGCGCTCTACGAAGGCTTGCTCGATTTAAGGCGTGTTACGGAGGAATTTCAATGCTTGCAAAAAGGATAATCCCCTGCCTGGACGTGCGCGCGGGGCGCGTGGTGAAGGGCGTGAATTTCGAGGGCGTGAAGGATGTGACCGATCCCGTCACCCTCGCCAAGAGGTATAACGAAGAGGGGGCGGACGAGCTGGTGTTTTACGATATCACCGCCTCGCACGAAGAGCGCAAGCTGTTCACCGACGTGCTGGAGGAAGTGGCAAGTCAAATCTTCATCCCCCTCACCGTGGGCGGAGGCATCCGCACGGTGGACGACTTTGCCAGGGTGCTCGGCTGCGGCGCGGACAAGGTGAGCGTAAATTCGGGCGCGATAGCCGATTTTTCACTCATAGGGCGGGCGGCAAACAAGTACGGCAGTCAATGCGTGGTCCTTTCCATGGACGTGAAGAGGGTGGACGGCAAGTTCACGCTCTTTGCCAAGGGCGGAAGGGAGAACACGGGTATAGACGCCATGGAGTGGGCTCGGCGCGGCGTGGGCGACGGCGCGGGCGAGATAGTGCTCAACTCCATCGACACCGACGGGGTGAAGGGCGGCTTTGATTTGGAGATGCTTGGCGAGCTTTGCTCGATCGTGGACGTGCCCGTGATAGCTTCCGGCGGCGCGGGCAGGGCGGAGGACTTCGTCACCCTGTTCAAGTCGGTGCCGGGGGTGGACGCGGGACTTGCCGCCTCCATCTTCCACTTTGAAGAGGTGAACATAAAAAAATTAAAGGAGATGCTGAAAGCAAGCGGCATTCCCGTGCGTATATAAGGAGATAAAAATGATTAACATCGACGATTTGAAGTTTGACGAAAAGGGGCTCATCCCCGCCGTAGTGCAGGATTATTACACCAAAAAGGTGCTCACCGTGGCATATATGAACCGCGAAAGTCTGCAAATTTCCGTGAAAGAGGGCAAGACGTGCTTTTTCTCCCGCTCCCGCCAAAAGCTGTGGCGCAAGGGGGAGACGAGCGGCAACGTGCAGCACATAGTTTCCATAATCGCGGACTGCGATTTAGACGCGCTCACCGTGGAAGTGGTCAAGGAAGGACCCGCCTGCCATCTGGGCACGGACTCCTGCTTTGAAAACGCCGTGTGGGTGAATCCCGAATACAAGCCCTTCTCCCTGCCCGCGCTCTACGACTTGATAAAGGGCAGGAAGGACAGCCCCAAGGAGGGGTCCTACACCACCTACCTCTTTGAAAAAGGTCTGGATAAGATCTTGAAAAAGGTGGGAGAAGAGTGCACCGAAGTCATCATCGGCGCCAAAAACAGCAAGGAAGAAGCCGTGTTTGAAATAGCCGACCTCACCTATCACGTCCTGGTGCTCATGGTTCAGCAGGGCATCACCCTTCAAGACGTCCTCGACGAGCTCGCGGCGCGCCACGTGGTGGACGTCAAGGTGAAGCAGGAGAAGATGAAGTAGATGATTTTTTCAAGTCGCAATAGAATTATTGCGAGCGTTAGCGACTTGAAAAAATCGTGATATTTTTTTGGGGATAAAAGATGAAAAATAAGCGCGCTTTATCCACCCCAAAAAAGTGATATTTTTGGCTAGCGAGATTATAAAGCCTTGAAGTGACCATGAGGGAGCGCAAGGCTTTCTTTCTTCGCAGAAGCTATTCACACGCCAAAAGTGAAATGCGCCCTCAAACCGCAGAGCGACGAGAGGGCGCGTGATATTTTTGGAGATACTGTTTGCCGCAAGCGTCAAACGCTCTCCAAAAGTTGCGGCTCCGCAAGCGGGTTTACACTTGTTTGTTCTTATTGCGAAAGTAATCACTCTACCATAATAGTGTTATTGTTAAGATTGCAAATAGTTGCGCTTGCTCTGCTTTGTCGGGTATCGCTAGTTCATATGCGGAAAGATTAGTGACGTATCGGGTATCGTTACTGTATCTGTCGCCGCGCAAAGAGATTTGCGGGGCAAATCTCCACGCGCCCCTTACATCTCCATCCAAACAAACAGTTTATTGTGATAGAATGATAACTTTTACTATAAGAAAAAGTAGTTATAAATGCGCCTGCGGCACCTTAACTTTTGCGCGGCGTTGCTCGCAACAGTACGCGCTTCAAATAGTTGCGCTTGCCCTGCTTTATCGAGTATCGCTAGTTCATATGCGGAAAGATTAATGACGTATCAGGTATCGTTGCTTTATCCGTCGCCGCGCAAAGAGATTTGTGGGGCAAATCTCCACGCGCCCTCTCGTCGCTTGGCGGTTTGAGGGGCATTGTTGTGCTCGCCTTGCTTTTCAGGTATCAAAAGTTTTCAAGCGGATAAGTAATAAATGCTTTTCAGGTATCGTAGCGTTATCCGCTGTCGCACAAAGAGATTTGCGAGGCAAATCTCCACTTTTGGCGTAGGAGTAGCTTCTGCGAAGAGAAAAAGCCTTAATGCTCATTACTTCACATCAAGGCTTTATTATTTCGCTAGCCAAAAATATCACTTTTCGGAAGTAACGTAACTTGCGCTTACTTCATAACTTTTATCTTCCGAAAAATCTCACGATTTTTGAGGGACGCTAACGCTACGCAAACAAATACTTTGCGTCCCTCAAAAATCATTTATTTGACAATCCCTCCCCCGCATGTTATACTTAATATCGCGTATACTATCGTGCGCGAAAAAATATGCGAGGTGGCACAATGGGTCTTTTGTCCAAATTGTTTCCGTCACACAATGAAAGAGAATTAAAAAAACTTAGGAAGACAGCCGATAAAATAGAGGCGCTTGCAGATAAATACAAGGGCATGACAAACGATGAGCTTGCCGCCTGCACGCCCGCCTTCAAGGCGAGGCTGGCAAACGGCGAAACGCTCGACGACATCCTGCCGGAAGCGTTTGCCGCGGTAAGGGAAGCAGCGGACAGGGTGCTGCACATGCGCCACTTTTATGTGCAGCTCATCGGCGGCATAGTGCTGCACCAGGGCAGGATAGCGGAGATGCGCACGGGCGAAGGCAAAACGCTGGTGGCTACGCTTGCGGTATATCTCAACGCCTTGGCGGGCAAGGGCGTGCATGTGGTGACGGTGAACGAATACCTCGCCGAGCGCGA
This sequence comes from uncultured Clostridia bacterium, assembly GCA_944381275.1. Classification (GTDB taxonomy): domain Bacteria; phylum Bacillota; class Clostridia; order Christensenellales; family UBA3700; genus Alloclostridium. Next base: position 19,863 of record CALWKO010000020.1, read on the forward strand.
CGCCGGCTGGATGGGCAACATATACGAGTTCATGGGGCTCACCGTGGGCGTGAACAAGGCGCGCATGCGGCCGGAAGAAAAGCGCGCCGCCTATGCTTGCGACATCACTTATACCACCAACAACGAGGTGGGCTTTGATTACTTGCGCGACAACATGGCTGTCAGGAAGCAGGACAGGGTCATGCGCGGGCTGGACTTTGCCATCGTGGACGAGGTGGACAGCATCTTGATAGACGAAGCGCGCACCCCGCTCATAATAAGCGGCAGGGGAGGCAAGCCGGACGAGATGTACGAGCTGGCGCAGGAGTTCTTCGACAAAGTACTTGTAAAGGAGAGCTATCGCTGCCCCGAATGCGGCTGCAACGTGGATATGGAAGCGTCCGTTGCGGGCGACAAGGGCGAAAACGCAAGGATAATCTGCCCCGAATGCGGCGCGGAATGCGAAAACGCGGGCGATTATGAAGTGGTGGTCAAGTCTAAGAGCGTATATCTCAACGACAGGGGCGCCAACAAGGCGTATAAGTTCTTTAAAAGCCGCGGCAAGCTGAACGCGGAAGAGTTCGGCGACGGCAGGGATATCACCACTTACGAAAATCAAAAGCTGAAGCACTATATCGACAACGCCCTCACCGCCAACGTCATCATGAAGAAGGACGAAAACTACATCGTAGTGGACGGGGAGATAATCATAGTGGACGAATTCACCGGCCGCCAGATGATAGGCAGGCGTTTCAGCAACGGCTTGCACCAGGCGATAGAGGCAAAGGAGGGGGTGAAGATCCGCTCGGAAGACAAGACTTTCGCCACCATCACCTTTCAAAATCTGTTCAGGCTCTACCGCAAACTCTCGGGCATGACGGGTACCGCCAAGACGGAGGAAAACGAGTTCGAGGGCACTTATAACCTGGACGTGGTGGTCATCCCCACCAACAAGCCCGTCATCCGCAAGGACGAAGAGGACAAACTCTACGCAAACGAAAACGCCAAGTTCCGCGCGATAATCGAGGACATAAAGGAGTGCCACGCAAAAGGTCAGCCCGTGCTCGTGGGCACCACCAGCGTGGACAAGAGTGAAAAGCTCTCCGCCATGCTCAAGCGCTTGAAGATGAATCACAACGTGCTCAACGCCAAGTATTACGAGCGCGAGGCGGAAATAGTCGCCCAGGCGGGTCAGCCGGGCAGGATAACCATCTCCACCAACATGGCGGGCCGCGGCACGGATATCATGCTGGGCGGCAACCCGGAACAGCTGGCAAAAACCACCTTGATGAAAAAGGGCTTCCCGGAAGCGCTCATGGAAGAAGCCTCCTCCCTCGCCCCAACCGACAACGAGGAGATACTCAACCTCAGGCAGGAATACGCCCGCCTTTACGAGGCTTACAAGAAGGAAACGGACGAGGATAAAAAGAAGGTCATCGCCGCCGGCGGACTTAGGATAATCGGCACCGAACGGCACGAATCCAGGCGTATCGACAACCAGCTGCGCGGCCGCGCGGGCAGGCAGGGCGACCCGGGCTCTTCCGTGTTCTACCTTGCCATGGACGACGACATCCTGCGCAGGTTCGGCGGCGAGGCGATGCAGGCGATCGTGGAAAAATTCAGGATAGACGAGGATACCCCCATCTCCGCCAAGATAATCTCCCGCCAGATAGAAGCCGCCCAAGCCAGGGTGGAGGACAGGAACTTCTCCGCGCGCAAAAACTTGCTCGCCTACGACGACGTACTCGCCCGTCAAAGGGAGATAATCTATCGCCAGCGCAACGAGGTGCTCGACGGCATAGCTTCCGGCAAGGACGGGGAAAAGGGCGACCTCTCCGTGCACGAGCAGATCTTGAAGATGGCGCGCGAGGTGGTGGACGAGGTGTGCGCCGACTTTGCAAACTACCGCGTGGATCAGGACGAGTGGGATTACGACACCTTTAACAGGGAACTTGAATCCGCCATATTAAAGACGGGCACCAACCTCATCACCCCCGAATTTGCCGTGGAGTGCGGCTCGTACGAGCGGCTTGCGGACAAGGTGTATGAAGTAGCCGTAAAGCAGTACGAAGAAAAGATAGCCGCCTATAAAAAGGACGCCGCAGAAAAGGGCGTAAGTGAGGATAAGGCGGACTATACCGCCGTGGAGCGCATATTCATGCTCAAGACGGTGGACGAAGAGTGGATAGAACACATCGACGCGATGGACGACTTAAAGCAGAGCGTGGGGCTCGTGTCCTACGCGCACCAAGATCCCGTGCTCGTCTATAAAAAAGAGGGCTTCGACATGTTTGAAGAGATGGTGAACAACATCCACAGAAAGCTCGTGCAAAGGGTGTTCAAGGCGGAAGTGGGAGTGCGCGTTCAGCCTTCCTCCGCTCCGCAGAACTTGAAGGCGAAGAGCGCGGGGGCGGAGCAGGAAAAGCAGAACAACACCGTAAAACGCGACGGGAAAAAGGTGGGGCGCAACGATCCGTGTCCCTGCGGCAGCGGCAAGAAGTATAAAAATTGCTGCGGAAGGTAAAACGGAAAGGTAAGTAAAAAGGAAGATAAAATGGTAATAGTAGACGAAGAAAAGGAAAAATTCGCCAAGGCGAAGAAGCTCTTCGACGAGATGAAGGGCGCGCTCGATCTGCCCGCTCTCGAGGCAAGAAGGAAGGAGTTGGAAGAAAATCAGAACGAAGAGGGCTTTTGGAACGACGTCCGCCGCGCGCAGACGGTGAACCGCGAACTTGCCAGGATAGAGGGAAAGATAGAAGACTTTGCCAAACTCAAAAAGAGGGCGGAAGACGCAGAAGCGCTCATCTCCCTTGTGGAAGAGGACGGCGACGAGGAAACCAAGGCGGAACTTTCCGCCGAATTGGACAAGCTGATCGAGGATTTGGAAGAGCTCAGGCTGCAAACGCTGCTCACGGGCAAGTACGACGCGAACGACGCCATCGTCACCCTGCACGCGGGCGCGGGCGGCACCGAAGCGCAGGATTGGGTGAGCATGCTCTACCGCATGTATACCCGCTATTGCGAACGCAAAAAGTATAAGCTGGAGGAGCTGGACATGCTCGCCGGCGACGAAGCGGGCATAAAGAGCGTTACTTTTTCCGTAAGCGGAGATTATGCCTACGGCTATTTGAAGGCGGAAAAGGGGGTGCACAGGCTGGTGCGCATCTCCCCCTTCGATTCCAACGCGCGCCGTCACACCTCGTTCGCTTCCGTGGAAGTTGTGCCGGAGGTGGAGGACGACGGAGAGATAGTCATCCGCCCCGAAGATCTTAAAATAGATACCTACCGCAGCGGCGGCGCGGGCGGTCAGCACGTCAACAAGACGGACAGCGCCGTGCGCATCACCCACCTGCCCACGGGCATAGTGGTGCAGTGCCAAAACGAGCGCAGCCAAATTCAAAACCGCGAGCAGGCGATGAAGATGCTCACTTCCAAGCTCATCGAATTAAAAGAGCGCGAGCAGGCGGAAAAGGAAGCCGCTCTCAAGGGCGACCTTAAAAAGATAGAGTGGGGCAGCCAAATCCGCTCTTACGTATTCTGCCCTTACACCATGGTCAAGGACCACCGCACGGGCTGGGAGACGAGCAACGTCACCGCCGTGATGGACGGGGACATCGAGCCTTTCATCAACGAATACCTCAAGCGTTCCAAGGGACTATGAGCGAGTATTTGGAGAGGATGAAGAAAAAAGCGCAAGCGTTCGAAGGGCGCGGCGATCTGCTCATCTTGGGCATAGAGAGCAGCTGCGACGAAACCGCCTGCGCCGTGCTGCGCGGCAAGGAGATCCTTTCAAACAAGATAGCTTCGCAGATAGAAATACACAAGCGCTTCGGCGGAGTGGTGCCGGAGATAGCTTCGCGCAACCACGTGCTCGCAATAGACAATTTGGTCAAGGAGGCGCTGGACGAAGCGGGCGTAAGGCAAGAAGAGCTGGACGCGATCGGCGTCACCTACGGCGCGGGACTTTTGGGCGCGCTTTTGGTGGGGGAATCGTATGCCAAGGCGTTCGCCTATGCCCTAGATAAGCCGCTTTATGCCGTGAATCACATCCGCGGGCATATCGCCGTCAATTACGTGGCATCTCCCGACTTGGAGCCGCCCTTTGTGTGCCTCATCGCAAGCGGAGGGCACACCGCCGTGGCGCTCGCCAAGGGGTATGACGACATAGTCTTGCTCGGCACCACCCAGGACGACGCCTGCGGTGAAGCTTTCGACAAAGTCGCGCGCGTGCTCGGTTTGCCCTATCCCGGCGGGCCGCAAATTCAGGCGCTGGCGGAAAAGGGCAGACCCACCGTCAAACTCCCTCACCCCTTCAAGGGCGTCGACACCCTCGATTTTTCTTTCAGCGGCATAAAGACCGCCGTGATAAATTACGCCAATACCGTCAAGATGCGCGGGGAGGAGCTCCCCGCCGCAGACATGGCTTGTTCCTTCCAGGAGCTGGTCACGGACATCATGGCGGAAAACCTCGTGCGCGCCGCGCACGCGTATAATTGTAATAAGGTAGTAATCGCGGGCGGCGTGGGCGCGAATATACGCCTGCGCGCGAAGGTGAGCGAACTTGCGCAAAAGCACTCCCTCACCGCCTGCTATCCCCCCATCCGCCTGTGCACGGACAACGGAGTTATGATAGCCGCCCAAGCCGCGTGCATGATAAAGGCGGGCAGACTCCCCGCGGATTACGATTTGGACGCGGACGCGGGGGTGAAACCCTAGGGATGATTTTTATGGGGCGCGAGAATATGGTTTTTTCAAGTCGGCATAATTTTATGACGAGCGTTAGCGACTTGAAAAAATCGCGAAATCTTTTCGGGGATATAGTTTTTTCATAATCAGCACTATTCTTTCCCCGAAAAGGCGAAATCTTGCGGCGGATATGCTATTATTCTTCGAAGCGACGTTGCTTCGCCGCAAGGCGAAATCCGCCCTCAAACCGCAAAGCGACGAGAGGGCGGGCGAAATCCATGGATATACTGTTGCGGAGCAACGCTATCCATGGGCGGCGGCTCCGCAAGCGGATTTACACTTATTTGGTCTTATTGCGAAAATAATCACTCTTACATAATAAGCAGTTAATTTATACGGAATATTAGGGCAGGTTTTTGTGTCACACAGCTTTTCGAGTATTGATAGTTTTTTATGCGGATATTAGATAGGTTGCGGGTATCGATACTTGGCTCGATGCTACACAAAGAAATTTGACGGGCAAATTTCCGCCCTTATCTCTTCGTCCAACTAATAGTTTATTGTGGTAGAGTAATAACTTTCGCTATACAACCAGCTAAGTGCAAACCCGCTTGCGGAGCCGCCGTCCTCGAACAGCGCCGCTCGCGGCTGTATGTTCTTCGAATTGTTGCGCTCCCTAGCTTTATCGGGTATTGATATATTCTAAGAGGAAGTTTGATTACTTGGTCAGGTATTGTAACATGTCTCTGTGCCGCGCAAAGAGATTTGCGGGGCAAATCTCCGCCCTTATCTCTTCGTCCAACTAATAGTTTATTGTGGTAGAGTAATAACTTTCGCTATAAAACCAACTAAGTGCAAACCCGCTTGCGGCACCTTCGCCCTCGAACAGCGCCGCTCGCGGCTGTATGTTCTTCGAATTGTTGCGCTCCCTAGCTTTATCGGGTATTGA
>CALWKO010000021.1 GCA_944381275.1 uncultured Clostridia bacterium
TACCGCCTCGCTTATGAAGTCGGCGGGGAATTGACTTTGGAACAGCTCCTTATTTTCAAAAGGATAGTGGAATTGCGCAAAGGGCATGCTGCCGCTGTCGCCCCAGCAGTCGAGCACTTCGGGCGTGCGGTGCATGGTCTTGCCGCATACGGGGCACTTTATCGTGACCTCGTCGATATAGGGTTTGTGCAGTTCGATGTCGTGGTCGAGCCCGCCCAATTTGCGCAACTCTTCCCTGCTGCCTATGGCGTGAACGTGCCCGCATTCGCATACCCAGAAGGGCAGCGGCGTACCCCAATAACGCTCGCGCGAGATGCCCCAATCTATCACGTTTTCCAGGAAGTTGCCCATCCTGCCCGTGCCTATCGACGGGGGGATCCAATTTACGGACGCGTTGTTTTTGAGCAGTTGATCGCGCACGGCGGTCATCTTGATAAACCAACTTGAACGGGCGTAATAAAGGAGCGGCGTATCGCAGCGCCAGCAATAGGGATAGGAGTGCTCATACATCATATCCTTAAAGAGCAAGCCCTTCTCCTGCAAAAGCATCATCACGGTGCGGTCGCCGTCCTTGCAGAACACGCCGTCCAGCTTCTCGTGCGTGCCCTTGACGAACCTGCCGCGCTCGTCCACCATTTGCAGGAAAGGCAGGTTATACTTTCTGCCCACGTTGGCGTCGTCTTCACCGAAGGCGGGAGCGATGTGCACCACGCCCGTGCCGTCCGTGAGGGTGACGTAGCCGTCGCAAGTCACGTAAAAAGCCTTCTGCTTGCCGTGATAGCAGTCAAAGAGCGGCTCGTACTCGGCATATTCATATTCCTTACCCGTCTTTACGGACAAGATCTCGTATTCTTCAAAGTGGGCGGGGACGAGCGCCTTTGCCAGCACATACACCTCTCCCCCGCTCTTTATCTCCGCATATTCTTCATCCGGATTCATACAGAGCGCCACATTGGAAGGAAGGGTCCAGGGCGTGGTCGTCCATGCCAGGAAGTAGCCTTCTGCGCCCACGCGCTTGAATTTGGCTATGCAGGAACGTTCCTTCACGTCCTTATAACCCTGCGCCACCTCGTGCGAGCTGAGCGCCGTTCCGCAGCGGGGGCAGTAAGGGACTATCTTAAAGCCCTTGTATATGAGCCCCTTGTCGAAAACCGTTTTGAGCATCCACCACACCGACTCGATGTAGTTGTCGTCGTAAGTGATGTAAGGGTGATCCATATCCACCCAATAGCCCACGCGTTCGGACATGCGCTCCCACTCGTGCTTATACTTCCACACGCTCTCTTTACACTTTTTGATAAACGGCTCCACGCCGTATTTTTCTATGTCCTGCTTGCCGTCCATGCCCAGCTGCTTTTCCACTTCAAGCTCCACGGGCAGACCGTGCGTATCCCAGCCCGCTTTGCGCAGCACATGATACCCCTTCATCGTCTTGTAACGGGGGATGATGTCCTTCATAACGCGGGTGAGGATGTGCCCTATGTGCGGCTTGCCGTTTGCCGTGGGCGGGCCGTCGTAGAAGGAAAACGAAGGATGCCCTTCATTCTTCTTCACGCTCTTTTCAAAGATGTCGCGTTCCTTCCAGAACTTGATAACTTCCTGTTCTCTTTCGCAAAAATGCATGTCGGCTGATACTTTATCGTACACCTTATTCCTCCTTGGGCGTTTCGCCCTCTGCTTGCTCTCCGCCCACGGTAACTTCCACTTCCGTAACCTTATAATACTCCACGGAAAGTACCTTGAGCGTTAAATTTTCGAATTGTATTTCCTCGCCCACCGCGGGAACTTTGCCCGCAAGCTGCGCGATAAGTCCGCTCAGCGTGACGGAATCATACTCCGCCGCGTCCTTTTTAATGCGGAAAAACGAGAAGAAATCGGCAAGGGTGACTTCGCCCTGCACGTTGTATTTCCCGTCCTCTTTTTTCACAAAATTTTCCACCACCTCGTCGTGTTCATCCCAAATCTCGCCCACGAGCTCTTCGATGATGTCCTCCATCGTCACCACGCCCATCGTGCCGCCGAATTCGTCCACGACCACCGCAAGGTGCGATTTTTCCTTTTGCAATCTCCTCAACAGCACGGATATCTTCATCCTGGGCGTGGCGCACACCACCGGGGTGATGATGGGATCGAAGGAAGACGCCCCGTCCAGATATATATTGAGGAAGTCCTTTTCGTTTATCACGCCCACCACATTGTCGATGGTCTCCTTGTATACGGGGAGGCGTGTATAGCCCGTTTCGCGGTAAACGCCCAGCACCTCTTCCATGGGAGTGCCCTGCTCCACCGCCTCCACTTCCACGCGCGGAGTGAGGATGTCCACCACCGTGAGGTCGTCGAACTCTATCGCCGAGCGGATGAGCTTGCCTTCGTATTCGTCAAGCCCGCCCTCCGTCTGCGCTTCGTCAACTATGGTGATGAGCTCGTCGTCGGTGATCGTCTGCTCCGCCTTTTCCTTGAACATCTTGTCGATCAGCTTTTTGAGCAGCTTCATCACGAAATTGAGCGGATAGAATAAGTAGTAGAAGAATCTGAGCACGGGGGCGAAGATCATCACGAACTTTTCCGGACGCTTTTTGCCCAGCGCCTTGGGAATCACTTCGCCGAAGATTATCACTATGGCAAACATCACCGCCGCGGAAATCGCGCCTATCGCTCCCCAATTCAAAGCGACCGCCTCCAGCCAGAAGAACACGGATACGGTTGCGGCGATCACGTTCACCAAGGTGTTTCCTATGAGGATGGTGGTCACCATGCTGTCGATATGCTGTTCAAACCACATAGCTCTGCGAGCGCGCTTGTTGCCCTCGCCTGCCATGTTTTTAAGCCTGATGTGGTTGAGCGAAGCCAGCGCGGACTCCGACGCGGAAAAAAACGCCGAGAGGATCACGCATATTGCTATAAGCACCACACAAAGCGCCATAAAATATATAACTCCTTAAATATAATATTATATTGCGGATATTATACCATATCAAAGCGCGCGTGTAAAGCAATTGCGTGAAAATTGAAAAATATGCGCCAAGCGCTCGCCCTGCGGAAAATGCCGGCGGCGTGTTATAGGTTGCAACTTTTTTTGCCGAGGTAGGTTAGCGGCTATAAATCGAGCGGCTTTTGAAGGGTTAGATCGATGGGTTCGGCGGGCAAAGCGACGGGGGCGGAAGAATTTTGCCCTTCTTTGCCGCCCTGCAAATTTTTGAGCAGGGGGAGCAGCGCCGCCATATTCCCGCCCATCGCTCCGGCGAGGGAGGAGAGGTCCCCTCCGCCCTGCATAAATTTGAGTATGTCCTGCGCGTTCATCACTTGTTCTGTTTTAGGCTGTCCACCAAGCCCTTGAGCTTTTCCCTCTGCGCGGGAGAGAGCGCGGGGGAAGCCTTGGCGAAGAAGTCGTCCAAGTCGGCGTCGGTGAGCGTGCCGTTCTTTCTGCCCTCCGCCGCACGCGCGAGCATCTCGGTCACAAGCTGACTTTCGCTCATGCCCGCATAGCGCCGCATGGCGGACTGAATGCCGTCGTCCGCCGAAGTATTTTCAATTTGAGGATTGAGCGGAATGCCTCCGCCTGAACCGCCGAACTTGGGTTTTTTCATATTACTCTCCTATTTATACACGCCCTAGTAATGTATATTATTTGCCATCACATATTTTTGCAATGACTTTTGCGGTGATTTCCGCCTGCCTTAGCGTGTTGCCGACGCCGGGAGATACGCGCACAAGTCCGCCCTCGATCGTGCCCAGGGCGGCGTGGGCTAGCGGCGCGCAATGCAAGCCTCCGCGCACGAAAATCTCCTCTTCGTTCAGCTCGTCCGCCGCATCCACGGAAGTTTTGCCCGCCACGGAGAACGTTACAAGTCCGCTCCCCTGCGGCGAATACAGCCGCACGCGCGAAAGCCCTTCCAGCCTTGCGCGCAAGATATTGCAAAAAGCCTTGATGTCGGCATTTATCTTCAAAAGATGTTCATGCGTCCACTCCACCCCCGCGCGCAAACCGCATATGGCGGGGGTGTTCAGCGTGCCCGATTCCAACCCCTCCGGCAGGGCGGTCGGCTGAGTAAGGCTCATGCTCTCCGTCCCCGTGCCACCGAACTTGATGGGCATAAGCTCCACTCCCCTTTTCATTATCAAAAAGCCGCTCCCCTGCGGTCCGTGCAAGCCCTTGTGCCCCGCGGTGCACAAAAAAGTCATGTTTGCCGCCTGCATATCTATTCTCAAATGCCCCGCAGACTGCGCGCAATCTGCCAAAAACGGCACGCCGAACTCCTTGCAAAGCGCGCCGATTGCGTTCACGTCCGTAACCGCGCCCGTCACGTTAGAAACGTGCGTTGCTATAACCATGCGCGTTTTATCCGTCATCTTCTCCCTTATGTCGCGCGCGTCTATTTCCCCGTTCTTATTGGGTAAAACGACGTCTACGCTCAAATCCTGCTCCCCCTTTAAGGCGGTGAGCGGGCGCAGCACGGAGTTGTGGTCGTATGCGGTGCAGATAACTCGATTTTCCCGCCCCTTCCACTTTCTCAGCCACCCTAATATTGCAATATTCAACGCTTCGGTACAATTGCAGGTGAAGATTACTTCACTCTCATCCGCATTGAACGCGCGGCGAATGCTCTCCCTCGCTCTCTCCACTTCCTGCGCCGCCTTTAAGGATGCGGAATGTCCGCTCCGCCCGGGATTAGCGGGAGAGTGCAGCGCCTCCATCATCGCTTCAAAAACCGCCTTGGGCTTATATCTTCCCGTTGCCGCGTTATCCAAATATATCATACTGCCCCCGTAACAAAAATTTTATGCGGATAGTATAATGTATGTGAGGAAAAGGCGGATATGCCATCAAGCCCCTACTTTGCAATTACATAAGACAAGGAGCTTTTACGATGACTTATATAATAGTTGCATTTTCCTCACGCGCGCTTGCCATGCAAGCGCAGCAGATATTTACGCGCCGCGGCATACCCGTCACGGTGATAAACACTCCCCGCGAAGCGGACGGCTCTTGCGGACTTTCTATCCGTGCGGACATCCGCTACCGCGCAAGCGTTATGCAGACCATCTCCACCACCGTACTCGCCGGCGGCATAAAAGCCGTCATCCTCATGGGCTACGACGCAATGGGGAGGAAGATCGTGGAGAGGGTAAGATAGTAAATGATTTTTTCAAGTCGCAAAGTAATTGTTTGCGAAGCGTTAGCGACTTGAAAAAATCGTGATATTTTTTTGGGGATAAAGAATAATGTATAAGCGCACTTTATCTACCCCAAAAAAGTGATATTTTTGGCTAGCGAGATTATAAAGCCTTGATGTGAAGTAATGAGCATTAAGGCTTTTTCTCTTCGCAGAAGCTATTCTCACGCCAAAAGTGAAATGCGCCCTCAAACCGCAGAGCGACGAGAGGGCGCGTGATATTTTTGGAGATACAGTTTGCCGCGAGCGGCAAACGCTCTCCAAAAGTTGCGGCTCCGCAAAGCGGGTTTACACTTTTATATCAAATAAATACGCCGCTTTATAATGCCAAAAGTGGAAATTTGCCTGTCAAATTTCTTTGTGCGGCTGCAGATTATGTTGCGATACCTGAAAAGCATTTATTACTTATCCGCTTATAAACTATTGATACCTGAAAAGCAAGGCGAGCACAACTATGCCTCTCAAACCGCAGAGCGACGAGAGGGCGCGTGGAGATTTGCCCCGCAAATCTCTTTGCGCGGCAACGGATAAAGTAACGATACCCGATATGTAACTAATCTTTCCGCATATGAAATAGCGATACTCGACCAAGCAAGGCAAGCGCAACTATTTGAAGCGCGTACTGTTGCAAGCAACGCCGGACGCCGATTGTGCTATTTATAGCGTAATCGGCTTTCGCGGGCAACATTATTATGTTTGCATTCTTCCCAAGCAGTCAGCTTTCCTTATTAAAAAGCAGCGCTTCCCGCAGCTCTTTTCCGCGAAGTAAGTTGCGGTGCCGCAGGCGCATTGAAATATTTATATTTAATAAATACACCGCTTTATAATGCCAAAAGTGGAGATTTGCCTCGCAAATTTCTTTGTGCGGCAAAGAATAACGCTTCGATACCTGAAAAGCATTTATTACTTATCCGTTTCGCTTAAATTTAACGCTGAACTGATTTAATATGGTAAATTAGCTTGTATTTTAGCTAATATTCCGGTATAATATTTATAAAAGAGGTGAAAAAATGATAGTTAATACCAATCAGCTGATATCAATCAGCGAAGCAAATCAAAATTTTTCCATGGCCACCAAGCTGGCGGATAAACATGGCAGTGTTGTTATGCTTAAAAACAATAAGCCGAGTTATGTGCTCATCAGCTTAAAAAATAATGCCGACATAGAACTCAGCGACGATGAAAAGATCGACATTGTTGCGCAGCGCATTTTAGCTCGCCATATAAAGGCTTTTCAAGAACTTGCCAAATGATCAAGTTTAGCAAGGAAAAGGTCTTATTGCTGCACAAGCTGCTTATAGAACAGACGGGCGGCGAGGACGGCGTCCGCGATATCTCACTTTTAGAATCCGCCCTTGAATCATGTTATGCCACTTTCGACGGGAAAGAGCTGTTCCCTTCTAATGAGGAAAAAGCGGCAAGGCTATGCTTTGGACTCATCTCTAATCACGCATTTGTGGACGGGAATAAGCGCATCGGCGTATATGTGTTACTCACATTTTTGGAAGTCAACGGAATCAGCTTGAAAGTGAATGACCGGGAACTCGTGAATTTGGGGATTTCGCTAGCCGAAGGAACCATGAAATACGATTCCCTGCTTAATTGGATTAAAGCGCACGAATAATTAAGACGCAAAAGCGGACGCCATATTTTTTCTAAGTATCTTTTGGATACCTAGCTTTACTGCGCTGAAAGCGCCCTCTTGCGCCCGGGGACGGGTATATCTGCTGCTTATATGGAATGCCCTCGTTCTATATTAAATACATAACGGCTTTAACGTTGCGCCTTGAACGCACCGCAGAGAAGTGCCCTTATGCTAGGAAAGGAGCGTGGGACGCTCCACCCCTTAACCGCTCCGCAATAACTTCACCTATCTTCCATTAAAATATCTTCGCAATTGTTTTCAATAAAACACCTTATTAACGCCGCGCCACGAACGCACTTCATAGAAGCCGTGTCAGACTAGGAAAGGTGCGGATTTTGGGAATGAGCGTACTCCTTGTACGTGATTTCCCGAAATCCGTGCCTTGACAACGTATCACGCGGCTTATATGGAGTGCCCGCGAACTGTCATTTACCCCTCACTTTTTGTTGATGTTCTTCAGAATTAACCCCACCCCTTTCCAGAATTTGCCGTTGAGGATGGTCAAAAGTCCCTCTGCCATGCGCTCGTTGAACATGCCCTGGGAGGAGAAGGAGAGGCTGCGGATGGGGGAAGTTACCATGACTTCGTGCATCATGAGGCAGTTGGGATCGTCCTTGGGGGCGTGCATCTGCATGCAGATGATGCTGCGGGCGATTTTGATGATGAAGCGGGCAAAGCCGCTGGTGGGCGCCATATCGTTGAAGCAATCGTCCTGGGTGAAGCTGCCCTTGGCGGGGAGAGGCTTTTCTTGCGAAAGCGGTCTGCCGAGGAGCGCGGAGAAGTCCTCGTCGGAAACGGCTTGCGCGGTGGGATGGGCGTACCAGCCGCCTACGGAAGAGCTCTTGCGCGCCTTGGCGGTGACGGAAACGGCGCCTTGCAGCCTGATATCCGCACTAGAAGAGCCGACTTTTATGAGATATTCGCCGCTGTCCGCCGCCCACTCGTGCTCCGGCGTGCACCAATATTGGAAGGCGCGCGGGGGCAAAGTCACGGTTACGCGCTTGCTCTCGCCCGCGGCGAGGAATATCTTCTTCATGCCCTTCAATTCAAGGGCGGGTTGGAAAGTTGCATTACTAGGGTGGCTCACATATATCTGAGCCACTTCCGCGCCGTCCCTCTTGCCCACATTGGATACGGTGAAGGTGACGTCCACGCTCTCCCCTTCTTTTATCGAAGAAGAAGATACGGCGAGCTCGGAATATTCAAACTCGGCGTAGGAAAGTCCGTGGCCGAAGGGGAAGAGCACCTTCTCCCCCGCCGTGGAATAGTAACGGTAGCCGATGTATATGCCCTCGCGGTATTCGGTGAGGTAGCGTTTGCCGGGGAAGTATTTGCTCGAAGGAGCGTCCTCGTATTTTATGGGGAAGGTTTCGGCGAGTTTACCGCCGGGATTTTCGTAGCCGTAGAGCAGGTCCACCGTTGCCGCGCCGCTCGCCTGACCGGAAAGCCCCGTAAAGAGCACGGCGCGCACCTTGTCTATCCACGGCATTTCCATCGCTCCGCCGCCCGAAAGCACCACCGTAACGTTGGGGTTGACCGCGCAGACGCGGTTTATCAGCTCGTTTTGCTCCTCCGGCAGGCGCATATGCCGCCTGTCGAAGCCCTCCGCCTCGTACTTGGGCGGCAGTCCCGCCATGATGACGATGTTTTTATATTTTGCGGCGAGTTCGCACGCCTGCTCATAGAGTTTTTCTTGTTTTATCTTGCCGTCCAAATCATAGCCCGGCTCGTAGGCAAAGCGTATTTTTCTATCCCCCAGCGCGTCCGCGACCGAGGTTATCTTGTGCGCGTTGATGAAGGATGAGCCCGCCCCTTGGAAGCGCGGCTTTACCGTCATGTGCCCGATATAGAGCACTTTTTCCTCCTCGTCGAGGGGAAGCATGCCGTCGTTCTTCAATAGGACGGCGCCGGCGCACGCCACTTTTTTCACCATCTTGTCGTGCGCGTCAACGTCGTAGCCGCCCTCTTTTTTTGCGGGGGAAGTGAGGGCAAGGTGAATCACCCTGTCCGCAATCACGTCGAGCACGCGCTCGTCCAGCTCGCCCGCCTGCACGGCTTTGACCAGCTTTTTATCGTTCATGCCGCCGCTTGAGGGCATCTCCACGTCCAGCCCCGCGGGCGCGCCCTTCACCCTGCTGCAAGTGGCGCCCCAATCGGTCATGGTCAAGCCGTTAAAGCCCCACTCTCCGCGCAATATCTCGTTGAGAGTGAGCGGATTTTCACTGCAATAAACTCCGTTCAGCTTGTTATAGGCGCACATCACCGTCTGCGGCTTGCTCTCCTTGACGGCGATTTCAAAGGGGGTGAGATATATCTCGCGCAGGGTGCGTTCGTCCACCTCCGCGCTTATGCTCATGCGGTAATATTCCTGGTTGTTTACGCAAAAATGCTTTAAGCACGCGCCCGTTCCCGTGGATTGAATGCCGCGCACGAGCGCCGCCGCCATCTTGCCGGCGAGGTAGGGATCTTCGGAAAAATATTCAAAGTTTCTGCCGCAGAGCGGGTCGCGCTTGATGTTCATTCCGGGGCCGAGCACCACGCGCACGCCCTCGCAGAGCGCTTCTTCGCCCAGCGTTTTGCCCATCTCTTCAAGCAGTTCTTCGTCCCATGTGCAAGCGGTGGTCACCGCCGTGGGAAAGCACGTCGCCTTCACCGACTGGTTGAGCATAAGCTGGGATTGCGCCTGCTTGCGCAAGCCGTGGGGTCCGTCCGTGACCATGACTTCGGGCACGCCCACGCGCTCCACGCCCTTGAAGTGCCACATATCCTTGCCCGAGCAAAGCGAAGCTTTTTCTTCCAAGGTGAGCTTGCTGACTATGTCTGCATATTTTAGGGGGATGCGTGAATAATCGTACAAAGAGGTGTCTTTGTCTTCCATAATTTTCCTCCGATAATCTATCTGAAATATATTATACCATAGCGGAAAATTTAGGACAAGGTGTTTGAAAAATTTTGCAAGAAAAAATTACGCGCGTGAAAGCAGCTCTATTATCCTGCTCCTTGCGGCGTTGAGTTCGGGCTGGTCCACGCCCCTGTTGTCGCGGGGGGACGGCAGCGGAATATCCAGCATGATATCACAAGGACTGCCGCCCAAAACGACAATTCTATCCGCGCACATAAGCGCTTCTTCCACGTCGTGGGTGACGAAGAGCACGGTTGCTCCGTACATGCCCGCGTCTACAAGGTTATGGATGATTCCGCGCTTTATGCCTATATCCAGGGCGCGGAAAGGCTCGTCCAATAAGAGCGTCTGCGCGCCGTAGGCTATGGCACGGGCGAGGGATACGCGGCTGGCTTCTCCTCCGCTTATCCTAAGGGGATACTTGTGAGCAAGGTGGGCAATGCCCATGCCCTCTAGGGCGTGCATGGCGCGCGCCTTAACGTCCTGCTTTTCCCCTTGCAGGACGTATTCCACATTGCCCAAAACGGTGAGCGAGGGGATGAGGCGGCTTTGCTGAAACACATAGCCGCAAGTGCCGAAGCCCTCAACTTGTCCGCCGTGAGGAAGAAGATTTGCCACCGCGTTCAAAAGGGTGGATTTGCCGCACCCGGACTTGCCCATTATGCAGAGCGTGGTGTGCTCGGGGAGCTCCAAATTGAAGTCCTTGAACACCACCTTATCCTTATAATTCACACATAAGTCAATTATCTTGGGCATGGCTCCACCTTAATGCGTACTTTTTGATGAGCATGACGATCCCTTCCAAGATGGCGGAAAGCACGATTGCCGCCAGCGTGTAGGCAAGCAGAATATCCGTTTCCAAATACATCTGCGCCAAGTTCATCGCCTGCCCTATGCTGCGCGCGGTGTTGGACATCACCTCGGCGGCGATGATGAGTTTTACCATAAGCCCCAGCGTGGACTGCACTCCGGAGAGTATGGCGGGCATGGACTGCGGGATATAGAGTTTTGCCGCCCTGCGCCCCGCGGGAACTTTGTAGACCGCGCTCATCTGCTTCAACTTTTCGTCCACGCCCTGCACGGCGTTCAATATGGTGGTATAAAGCACCGGGAACACGATAAACACGCTCACCACCACGGGAAGGACGCGATTGCTCACCCACAGCAAACACAATAAAATTATAGACATTGTGGGCATGGCGCGGGAGAGCACCACCAGCGGCGACAGCAGCTTTTCCACAGGCTTTATAAAAGCCGCGGGGAGCGCGAGCGCCAGGGCGAGCGCGAGGGAGATGACAAAGCCTATCAGCGTCCTTAGCAAGGTGCCGCCCACCGCCGCATAAAATTGCGCGGAGGAAAGCAGCTCGCCCAAGCCGCGGAAAGTCGCGCCTATCGTGGGCAGGACGATGGGCAAGTCCACCGCATAAGCGGCAATCGCCCACACGGCAAACACAAGTCCCACCGTTATAAGCGGATATATAAGGCTTATCGCCTTGATCGCCCCGCCCTTTTTCATTTACGCAAAGTAAAATCCGCTGCCGCCAGCCGGCACTTTTCCGCCTATGGAGTTTGCGTTCACGCCCTCCACGGTGGTGAGCATATCGGTGAGCTCTTTAAGTCCGCTCTCCGTTGCCACGGAAGTGATGTTCACGCTGCTCCTTTTGATGATATCAGCGGTGATGGCTGCGGGCAGCGAAGTGGATTCGTATACGCCCTTGATGTTGGCGGCGGCGGTCTTTGCGCCCTCGTCATCCTTGGTCATGGCGGCGGCGTCCTCGGTCAGCCTAGCCAAAAGCGCGTTCACAAAAGCGGTATCTTCCGCCAAAGAAGACTTCATTATGAGCACCGCCTGGGAATATCCGCCCGTGGTGCCGTTGGCTTCGTTCCAAAGCTCCTGCAAGCTGGCTTTTTCCACAAGTCCGTTATTCTTCGCGCCCGTGGAAACGGCGGGTTCGCCTATAATGCCGTAAGCGGCCTTACCCGTCTTTACAAGCGGCATAACTGCGGAACCGTCCGCGCCGTAGATGAGCGTAACTTTGCCCTCGGTTGCGGTGACGTTTGCGGTATCTTCAGCCACAATATACTCCACGCCCGCCTTGGTGAGCATCGCCTTAAAGAGGGAATCGGGCACGCTGTTCTGCCCAATCGAGGCGACTATCTGCCCCTTGAGGGAAGTGAGGTCGGTCACCGCGGGGGTATCCGCAAGTCCCACCATATACAGGTTGCCGTGAGTTACGGTTGCGATCACCTTTATATCCGTACCTTTATTAAAAAGGTTCGCCGCCACGTTCGCCGGCACAATTGCCATATCGGCTGCGGCCGCGCGAGTGGAGATTTCACTCGACGCCACTATCTCCGCGCCCACGCTGACAGTTTCGGAATACTTGAACGCCTCGCCGGCAAGACCCGCCACCGCAAGCGCGGGTGCGCCGTCGGGGGCGACTATCACATATTCGCCATCCGCGATGGGGTTCGTGCATGCGGCAACGCCCACTGCGGCGACTGCTACAAGCGCCATGATTGCAACAATAAGCAACACGCTTTTTTTCTTCATATTTTACCTCCGTGGGGCTTGCGCCCCGTCAATATTTTTCCGCTTATTCGGGCAGTTCCACACTCGTGAGCGCGGATTTCACGCACACGCCGGAAAGTTTGCCCAGCTTGCCGGAGAGCGCCGAGATAGCCTCCCCGCTGCCCTTGACTATAACTGCGATGGCGTTTACGCCGCTCTCCTTATCGGGCACGCCCATGCGCCCCGTGATGATCTCGGCATAGTCGGAAAGCAGCGCCTGCACCTTGGCGGCGGTTTCCTTGCACGGATTGCTGAGCACGATTCCTATAACGCCCAATCTCTTCATAAGTCCTTCTCCTGACATTTTTTATTCGGCCGGCAACTAAAGTTGCCGCTTGCTCTCTATCCTTATACAGAAAACAACATATACAACGCTTTTTTAGAGGGTGGCAACTTTAGTTGCCGCTTTTCTATCCACCGCCTGATATGGTATACGCTGCTTATTTAGAGGTGGCAACTTTAGTTGCCGCTTTTCTATTCAACGCTTGATACTAGTATGCGTTGCTTTTTCGAGGTGGCAACTTTAGTTGCCGCTTCCCTATTCAACGCTTGATACTAGTGTGCGCTGTTTTTTCGGTGTGGCAACTTTAGTTGCCGCTTTTCTATTCAACGCTTGATACTAGTATGCGTTGCTTTTTCGAGGTGGCAACTTTAGTTGCCGCTTCTCTATATTGCCGAGAGATTCAACAACGCTCGGGCGGAAATTATCCGTCCTGCCGCGTCGCGCATCCCCGTTCGGTGCGGCGTAAAACAAAAAACCGCGCCTGCTCGGAAAGCTAGGCGCGGTGAAACCGCTAGATATAAGCGCGCGTAATCGCTCCGCCTCCTGCTCGCCGAAAACTCATTGATACGGATATTGTGTGTCACTTCGGCGTGGGAAACTCCTCCGCCTCGGTAGCTTGATGATAACATTTCGCGCGCGGGATTGTCAAGCGCTTAAAGGCAATTCCCTTTGCGCACGCCACGGCGCAATTTGAAGCTCTTGCTTTATTTTACTCTGCTTTTATATAGTGCGGCGCAGAGAAATTGTTTTATCTTTGCCGAACGCTTACCCTGCGCTGATCTCTATATTCGTGACAGATGCCCCGTCAAAAGAAATCGCTGCGGTATATGCGTTAAACACATTGCCGTAAATGTCGGTCACGATCGGCACGATCTGATATTCTCCTGCGGGCAAAGTCCGCACCGTAAGTTTTGTCTGTGCGCCGTACACCGTGCTGCCTTCCTCAAAAACTTCTCCTTCGCCCTGCTGCGCATCATAGAGCACGGCGATCTCGTCTCCTTCCGCGAGCGGGCGGATGCGCGCGGTGCTGCCGTCGCCGTCCAGCACACCTTCGATCGCCGCCCCATCCGCCTGCGAATAGCGGAACAACAGATAGGAAAATTCACCATTCACCGTTACGGGGGAATAGAATACGGTCAGATCGCCGCTTCTCGCCAATACGTCGCAGTGCAGAAGGATCCCGTCTAAATACACCCACTTGCCGGTAAAGCGGGCAAGGAAGCGGCTGCCGCTCTGCAAAACGTCATTGTCCGTACCGATGCAGTACAGGCGCGAAGAGGCGCCGTCTTCCGCGCTCAGTTCGCCGTACAAATGCACTTCGTATTGCACGGACTGCACATAGCTCAGGCAGGCAGGATCGAGCGAAAAGCCGAACAGCCCGCTTTCTTCGTCGATAAAGCCGCGCTCCGAGAAAGAGATCGTGTCCATGGGCACGGCGCCGATGTATTCGCGCAGAAAAGCCGTATATTCCTCGCCGTCAAACATATCCAAATAGCCGCTGTGATCGGCGGAAACGTTTGAGGGGAAATAAAAACTCAGCCCGCCCGCGCCGGAGCGCGCGCTGCCGTTGGCGGTGCGCACAAAACCGGAAAAGTCGCACTCCAAGCCGAGGCAGCGGGCAAAGGACTCGATGTCGAAAAAGGTCGCCTGCGGCAGCGGATCGCGCGCGCCGAAGCGCACCGAATCCTCCAGCGCTTCCCTCAGACGCCCGTCGCCTTGGAGCACGGCGTTTACGATCGCGTCAAGCGCCTCGTCGACGCGCGAAAGCTGCGAAAGGTCGGTCACCGAAAGGGTGTAATAGGTCTTTGTGCCCTGCCGTGCGGCAAAGGAAGCGAGCACCTCGTCGTAAAACCCGTCAAAGCCGAGCTTTTCCGAAAGCACGGTGTAATCCCAGCCCGCCGCAGGCTCCAGCTCTTCCGAAGCGATCAGGTAGTGTGCATAGTCCTGCACCGCATGCGCCGTTTCGTAGGTCGCCATGAGACAGGCGTCGAACCCGATAAAAGAAAAGTGCATCTGCGCCTTTGCGAGCGCGGCGGAAAGTTCGAAAAGCGTTAAATAGTCGCCGAACAGCTCGTCGCGGCAGACCCCGTCCACCGAGCCGCCGCCGTGATCCCACAAAATGAGCGAGGTCTGCTCTGCGGGATAGTTTTCCTCGGCATACAAGAGGAATGAGGCGAGCGTTTCCGCGTCTCCCATGCTTGCAAGCGGTTGCGTGTCCTTTTTTATCAGCTTACCGTGCCGCACCTCGTATCTTCCTATCTCCGATGCGGAGATCTCTTCTCTTTGCCACGAATTTGCGCCGCCCGTCTGGATCACGACGTTCACGTTGTGCGGCAGCTGCGCTTCAAGCATGTCTGCGATGTTGTCGCTCGCGTAGCCGTGGCGGCTCTCTAAATCGCTCCCGCACATGTAAATGAGCAGCGTCTGGCTCATCTCCGGCTCGGGCACGCAGGCAAAAAGGGCAGCCGAAGACAGGCACAACAGGCAAAGTATAAGCAAAACCGTCAAGCCCTTATGTCTCATGACCGCCCCGAAAAAGTTATTTGCGGATCGCAATGGTGGGCTTTATGCCCGCGACCGTGTCATAAGTCGCGCACCAATTATACCAATATCTTTGAGTGCTGTCATATTGCACATGCGGAACAAAGCTGCCGTGCCAATCTTCCCTGAATCCGCAGAAGTTCGGATCCACGAAATCGGACACCGATCCCCAATAAGCGCGATTGTCGGTCGCGCCGCGCGCCCAGGCGAAGTCGGTCACGACCATCCCGTCGCCGTAATAGTTCTCCATAAAAGGTGCAACGGAAACGACGTCCATCGACAGCGTCAACTCATCCTCTTTGGGGTGCAGAGAGTTGTAATAATGCACATAGCCGAGGCGATAGGTGTTTTCCGTGCGGAAAGCTTTGTCATGGAAGAATCCGTTCAAATAAGTGCGCACGGTCGAATTCTCCCAATAGTTATGATTGCCCGCGGAAGTTCCGCCCACAAGCTCCATGATGAAATGGTTTGCGGTCCTCGAAATATATCCCACGAAGTCTTCGCCTTCCCGCTTTTCATTTAAATATTTCTTGTAATAATGATCAATTTCTTGCTCACGCCAAAGCAGATCCATGAGCTGACCGGTCAGCTCATCTCTGTTCATGCCCGAGATCAGGAAGTTTTCGTCATAATATTTGGAAGCGTCGAGGATCTTGTCGCTCGTATAAAGGCGCTGACCGTTGGAATCCGTGTCGTAATACCGCCAGACGATGTCTTCGAACTTGAAATAATAAGTTTGTCCCGCATTGTAACCGTTATGCGTTTCGGTCGGCACATATTTGAGATATTCGTCGCCGCCATAGGAGATGATGTCTTCATAGTTGAGGAAATAATCTTCCGCGACTTCGCCCTTGCCCGCGTTCAATGCGGCAGTGACGACGGCGTCGGCGCGCGACTGCGGATAAGATCCGTAACGCAGGATAATGCTCTGCGTCTGCGTATAATAATCGCTGATAAGATTGTCATAGGTATTCTTTGCAAGATAGTTGAAGTCCTCTTCGAGCTCCCTTGCGCGCGCCCGCCCTTCTTCGGTGTCGGGCAAAAGCTTCCAGATCGGATAAAGGGAATTGGCGTTGAGCGTACCGATGAGCGTAGGCGTCGCGGAAATGCTGCTCAACCACTCGGAATAATTTTCCGCCATCGCGTCGATCGAGCTCATGTTCACGGCAGGATCGCCGCCGAAAGTGTTGGTCGTCGTGGCGATCTCGATCTTCTTGCTCGCGGCTTCCGACTTGTAGGAATTGTCGAGCTGAACGGAGCCGTTCAAGCCGAAGCTCGAGATATTCGCAGAGAGCTTGCCGCCGATACTGTTGATGTCTTCGGTCGTCGTGCTCGTTTCGGTGGAATAAAGATAATAATTAAAGTCCAAGCGTCCGCCGTAGACTGCGCTGATGATGACGTGCGTGCCGTATTTGGCGAAAAGCTCTTCCGCCGTCACTTCGGGATCGACAAGATCCTTTTGAAACTCGTCGGAGAGAAAATCGGAATATTTGCTCTCGCCCGAGGCAAGGCTCACGGCGAATTCCTGAACGTTCGCATGAAAGCGCATAAATTTAGAATTGGAAACGAGCGAATTTTTCGCCGTCGTGGAGAACGCCACGTCCACGCTGGCGGAGAAGAAGTTGCCGAAAGAAGCGCCAACGCTTATGCTCGTCTTTTTGGCGTAATCTTCCATGAAGCTCTCCATGCTCTCGCCCTCGACGCGCACCGTGGAGCTCTTGCGGTTGTTGCGGTTGATGCGCAGCGAGCCGGAATCGATGAGCTTGTCGGGATCGAACACGGGATAAGTTATATTCGCATCGTTGCCGTTGATGAAATCGGAAGCGATGACGTTATATCCCGCGCCCACAAAGCCCGTAATGTCGTCAACGTCGGTAAAGTTCCCGAAGCCCTTGTCGTCATCGTCATAAGTGTTGTCCGTCACGGTGACGCGATAAGTGCGCGTTTGCGTTCCGTTGGTCTCGGTGACGGTCGTCTTGCCTTCGTTCACGCCGACGATGTACCCGTCTTCGCTCACGCCCGCAATGTTGTCGTCCTCGGTGGAAAACACCGCTCCTTCGAGCGGCTGTTCGATTTTGTAGGAAGTATCCACTTCCAGCTCGATCGCCGTTGCGTTATCCTCCGTACAGGCGGCAAATACCGGCACAACGAGCGTTACGCATAATAAGATGGCTGTCCAGATCGCAACCGCTTTTTTCTTCATAATACAACCTCCGATTTATTATAATTCATGTTTTGTTTGACCGCTTTTTTCGGTCAAACCAGATCGTAGCCGCTGCCGACGCCGAACGTGGCTCTGCCAATGTAGACGTACAGCTCTTTATTGAAAGTCGTCACTTCCGGTGCGATGCGCACGACGGGATACGCATACCCTTGCGGACGGATAAAGTCCGTAACGCGGATATGGAGTTTTCCGTCCGTCAGCCCGACTTCGAGCGTACCGTTCGTATCGGGAAGAACAATATTCTCGGCGCCCACATATTCCTCTATGAATGCCCCGTACGGGAGCGTAAACGTAGAAGAAAAGCGAGACTTTCCGCCGATATTCGAGGAAGAGGCGCCCTCTGCCATCATCTGAGGAATATAGATGTTGACGAGCGCGGTCCCGGTTGCGTTTTCCGAGATCCCGCCGCTTACGACGATCGAACCGAGCACGCCTTCGTTGCCGACTTCGCCCGTGACCGTTCCCGAAAGCGTGACGCGGAGCGTGGAATCATCCGCACGGGCAACTTCCGTCACGGTTTTCCCCGCAAGGCCGCCGCTCACGGTCACGTCCGCAGCGTCTATGTCCTCTTCAAAGGTATAAGCGCCGCTTTCCGCGGAAGAGAATGTCAGCTCGACAGTCTGTTCGCCGTGCGAATAGAGCGTCCCTTCCGCTACGGTGAGCGAAATTTCCTCTCCCGTTTTATCTCCGCAGGCGGCAAAAACCAAGCAAGCCGCCGCAAGCATGACCGACAACAGTGCACATAAAAATTTTTTCATTGTCTTCCTCCGAGATGCGCGGTCACCGAACGCCTTTGATCGCGTTCAGAAGCGCTTCATTGTCATAAAAGTACTGCCTGTCGAGCGGGATGTCGGGCACGACGCCGCTCTCCACCGCGTCGCCGCCCACCATGACGCCCTGATCGTACTTCGCCGTTTCGAATACTATTGGCGAGCTGATGTTGGTCGCGGTCCCGTCGGGGAGCACGATGGTATATACCGCGCACGTGCCGCCGCCCGACTGCTCGCCGATGACGGCCGCGATCCCTTGCTCTTTTGCGATCGCCGTGAACAGATTTGCCGCGCTGAACGAGAGCTTTGAAGTGAGCACATACCACTTATATTGGTCGTATGCGTCGTCGTCCGTAAAGTCTCCGTCCCCGTCCGCGTCGACGGCATAATACTCTGCCGAGGTAGCGCCGGAGATAGTGCTGCGCGTAAGATACTCGATAGGCTCGTTCGTCAAAAAGCCGAGAGCGCGCCACATCGCGGCGATCGACCCGCCGCCGTTCCAAGCCAGATCGAGAACGACGTTCCTTGTCGTCGTTCCGGTCTTACTGTCATGCTCGGCGATCTTATCCATCGCATACCGCATGAAGAAATAGGTGTCATACCGCATTGCGTCTTCAGAAACCGTTCCGTCTTCGTTATAGATCTGCTCGTCCGACCCCGCCTTAAACGCATCCATATAGATGATAGCCGTATCGTCCGCAAATCGCACGGTGTCGAACACATAGGTCTCCGTCCCGTCCGGTTGCTCAACGGGGCGGACGGCATCGGAGCCCGAGCCGAACAACGCCTCATTGAGTTCCGCCGAGATCTGCCAAATCTCTTTCAACCCTTCTCCGAGACCGCCGTTCAAAATAGTTTCGGGCGACGCATCGAAATGCGCGTCCGCTCCCGAATAATAAGAAGGTTTGATAAGAGAAGTGTGCCGCTCGTCCAGCGTCTTTTGCAGAAGCTCGATATACGCCCGATCGCGCACGGCGTTGTCGGAGGAGAGGAACGCCTCTTTCAAGTCGCCCGTAATGACATCCTCTGCGAAAGAGCCGATATTCTTATAGTCTTTCAAGCCGTAAAAGTAGTCGAGCGTAAAATTCAGGAAGTTCAGATTGATCAGGCTCATTTCCGCAGAGATAGGCTCATCGTTCCGCTCGCAGGTCATGATCTCCGCCCATTTTTCCGCCGTCATGCCCTGCGTAAGGCTTCCCTGCTCGATGCCGTAATATGCCTCGCCGTTGAAATAAACGTTATACAGATTGAATGAGCAAAACAGCAGATTCACGATATAGAACGGGAACAACGTCTGCCCGCCATAATAGAGAATATCGAATCCGTATTCCCCGAGATCGAAAACAATGTCGCTTTCCCCCGTTTTCCACGTTGCCACCGGCTGCAAGAACGCCGCATAGTCGGTAGCCGGAGCCTGCACAAACGAACCGAAAAAATCGAGGCTGCTCATCCGGATCGTGTCATTTTCCCAATTTGCGATCATGGTATAGACGTGCTCGCCCGTATATTGCAAGAAGTATTCATGCGAAGCTTCCGAAACAAAGCTTTGCAGATCCTCATCGTCATAAAGACCGTCCAAAGCCGCAATGAACGTTTCGAGCTCGACATACGGCATTTCGCTGCCCTCTTTGTGATATGTAGGGATGGTTGCGTCTTCGATGGTGTATTCCGCCGAGAGATTGCGGAACGGATAGTCGGTTTTTGAAAAGCCGTCGGATGTCTTATCGTCCACGCATGCGGCGGGGACCAGCATAACGCCGCACAATACCAACGCCATACAGATGATGAGAGATCTTTTTTTCATTATGCGTTTATCCCCCGATGCGAATTTCGTCAATTACAACATCCTACGCTCTTTAATGCGTCTATTTGTATATATCGGTCATCCGTATTATACCATGCTTTGCCGTTGAGTGGCAACTGATTGACAAACCTACATTATGCAACGGTATGAAAAAAGCGCGGAGCCTATGCCCTGCGCCTTTATCAATCACCCTATTGTCGGTTACTTTTTCATCTCCGCCAGCCGCGCAAGGATCGCCGCCTTGGCTTGAACGGGATCGTCGATGTCGAACACGGCTTTTTCCATGGGGCAAATGCCCTCGCCCTTCCTGTTTATGATATGGGAGCAGGACTCGTCGCACTTGTGGGCGACGCCGTGGCGGGCAAACACCTCGCGTGCGGGGAGGGAGGAAAGGCGGGTGCGCACCGCACTCACGCCCAAGAGGACGTATAAGAAGGCGGCGGCTTTGCCCGCGACTTTATCGGCGGCTATCGCTCCGCGCAGTTCGTCCTTGCGCGCAAGCGGCAGACGCATGGTACCGAAGCCGAGCGCGGAAATGCGTTTGCCTTGAAAATCCCTGTAAATCATAATGCCTCCTTTGTGAATGCGGCACGCCGCACCACCCCTTTTGCACTTAAATTTTATAACAAGAAACCTAATAGGTCAAATACCTATAATAAATGATTTGTTATGCCGAAATTGAATAATATTATCGCTTTTCTATCGTGTATCCGCTGGAAGAATCGAACAGGAAGGCAACTTTTTTCACGGTTATGCCCACGCTGTCACCCACATTGGCAATGCCGCCGCAGTAGATCACCCCGTCCTTTACGCCCAGGCGCAAAAATCTGCCCTTGCCGTCGTCGATGATATTCAAAACCTTGGCGGGAATATCTCCGCCCAAGGTGACGTCCTCCCGCCTAATGGCGGCGAGCACCTGCTTTCCGTCGTAAATTTTATTGATGAGGGGCGGACAGGGCGCCGCCTTTCCGCATATCTCCGCGCTCCACTCCCCCTTGAACCGAGCCGTTGCGGGCAGGCAGGTAATATCGCGCGCAAACGCGTCCACAGCCGCCCTATGAGTAGGATTTTTATAAATTTCGCTCATGCTCGCGCACTGCACCAGCGCCCCTTCGCTCATTATACCCACCTTGTCGGGGAAGCACATCGCCTCATACGGGCGCTCGGTGGCGTAGATGACTCTGCCGCCAAGTTCGCGCACGCCGCGGCACATGCGGTTAAACACCCTCTCGCGCTGAGTGAAAGAGAGCTGATCGAGCGGTTCGTCCAGCAGCAATAAGTTGGTCTTGCGCACAAAGGCGCGCGCCAAGATTATTTTTGCTATATAGTAGGGCGGAAGCCCCTTAACCCTTTCCGTAAGGATGTCCTCTGCGTCCGCAAGGCGGGCGGCGCGCTTCAACGCCGCCTTTATCTCCTCCTGCCCCGCCTTTCTCAATATAAGCGGCTTTACTATGTTCTCCGCAACGCTCAATTTGCCTTCTAAACTATCCCGCCCGAAAGTGTAGCACACTTCCCTCTCCTTGACGGGCGTTTTCAGCCAATCCCTGCCGCCAAGAGTGACTTCTCCGCGGCAATCTTCCAGCCCCGCCAGGGCGCGAAGAAGCGTGGTCTTGCCGCTGCCTTCCTCCCCCAAAAGGCACATCACTTCCCCCTCTTGCAGGGAAAAGCTCACCCCCTTCACCTTGTCGCCGTAGCCGAAGTAGGAGGCGTAAAAATCCTTTACCTTAAATTCGCCCTGTTCAAACATATTCACATTATATCACGCCGCGCGGCAAAGAAGCGAATATATCACACGTTTTTCAACAACTTTTCTATTCTGTCGATGTAACGGTTATGGTCGGCGTTCTTCCTGGAAGATTCGATAAACGCGGCTATGTCTTCCTTATACCCGTCCACATCGTCCTCGTCGAGGTGCAGCTTGTCGGCATAAGCCAAATACTCGATGAGCGTGAGGTAGTACTCCATCTGGAAGTTATCGCAAAGTTTCGTATCTATGCTTCCCGTTTCGAAGTTATTCTTTAACGCGGTCCTCTCTTTTTTAGTCTTTTCCAGCCATTTGAGGGCGGTATCTTCGTCGCCCAAATATTTATATACGAGGAATAAGTTGCGGTAAATATAGGCATATATCATGGAAATTATCCCGCGGTGATCGTTGTTGTCGATAATTTGAGGTTCGCTCTTCAGCTTGTCCAACGCATATATGGCAAGCTCCGCCCACTCCCTGCAATGCTCGAAATTTTTCAGTCTTATCTCCTCGGAAATATTCGGATTCATCGCATAAAGGCTGTAAGCGTATGTAAACTGTTCCAAGATAAATACCTTTGCCCACTCGCCGAACGCACCGGGGCCGTCTTCCTTCACGTTTTCGTAATACTCTTTATATTTATCTTTGAACTGCCTGAAATCCGATCTTTCAAGATACATGTCCCCGTTTTCGTCCGACTTTATGTTCAATACCATGTCGTAAAACGTTATGCACATATTCACCGCTATCGCCAGCTCTTCGGAAAAATAGGAGTGGTATGCGTTCTTGAACTTGACCATCTCTTCTCTGCTCGTTACGGTATCGCCGAACATATGCCCCGCCTGCATATAAAACAGGATGTACTGCGCCAACTCGTAGTCGGAACATTTTGAACCTTGCTCGGAAAAATGCCTTTGAATGTACTCATGTATTTTATAGCGGTTATTGATGAGCATCATTTTATTCTCGTTGATGGACATCTTCTGCCTGTTCATAAAATACTCGAGTATGCCCTCTACGAACTTTTCGTCGCTTTCGCTGTTCTTTATCGGCTCCACAAACGAGTTGTCGAAATCAGAAGGCAGCACCACGCGTTCGCTCTCCCTTCTTACGCAATGCACCTTAGGCTGGCCGTAGGAAGCGAGGACATACCCCAGCTCGAAAAACAGGTTGTTGCTCACCTGCCCGTCGCTCCTGTTGCAAAAGATCATGATCGCCTGATTGCAGCTTTTTATCTGCTGAATTACCGTATCTCCCACCGAAGAAAACTGCGAGTTATTGTCCGCATTGCCGCCTATCGTGCAGCGATAATTCTTTGTTTCAAGATACTTTTTTACTTGAATGGCTATGTCGTTTGATCCGCTCCAGCCTATAAAAACTTGGTCTTTCATCGCTTTCCCCCTGCTTTTTATTCGTCTATTTCGTCTATCATGCGCTGCATGGCGTTGAACGCCCTGCAAACGGGCTCGCCGTCTATCAAAGCGTGATGGGCGGCTATATCTATCGTCATCTTCATCCTTCCGTTTTCTTCAGAATATTTTCCCCAAGTAACGCGCGGAATGCTCGTGCCGTCCGCGTCCTTATAGTCATAGGGATTCGAGAACGATAAAATGTCCGTCCACGGCAGCGTGGATACGTAAAAACAGTCCACCACCCCGGGCGGGTTGAAGGTGTTCAATTTGCCGCCGTTTTCTTTCACATAAGTTATATCCGCCCTTTCGCGGGCAAGAAAAGCCTTCCTGTCCTGCATATATTCCGTTCGGCACGGCGTTATGGCGCCGCTGTCCGCCATGACTATGTAATTGGGGTCGGTTTTATCAAATAAGACAACGTCCCCTTTATGCAGGCGCAGCCTGAATTCCTCTATCCCGTTTAACACCGCAGATACGATGTAAAGCATTTCGCCGAAGAATGACGTCTTCTCCCTCCTGCACCTTTGGCACAGCTTTGTGACGTCCAGCCGCGCGGACAGAGAAAACACCGGAACGGAATACCCGATAAACGTAGCATACGCCTGCCTGCGCGCCCACTTTTCCGTTTGCACTTTTTGCATCTTGTTTATCATACCATCTCCCTCTTTAAATACCTTTATCAAACCGCGCGCGGTATATGCGCGTTCGCCAACCTCTTTTTGCTTAGGATCGTTAAAAAAATTATATCACAATAATTCGCCTTATGCAATAGGTATATTATCTTTAATAGAGCTGTAAGTGTAGGTTTACAATACATTTGTTACACAAAGCCAAAGAAGAAAGAAGAGGAAGGATAAAGAGATAAATATTGGGT
>CALWKO010000022.1 GCA_944381275.1 uncultured Clostridia bacterium
ATACCGACAAAAAACATATATCAAATAAAATCAATTATATTTGTAAAATGTGTTCGGGCGCGGTTGGGTAAAGGTACAGCACATAATTTACCACTAGTTATAACGAGTGGAGTATAGTTGTTTGTTATTTTGTGGCAAATACCACAGGCAAGCTAGGTATCCAAGATACTTAGGCAAAAGCGCGTGGCGTGGGAAAGTTAGTATCCGAAAGATACTTAGATATAATATTTAGTTATAGGGGCAGAGAAATAAAAACCGCCTTATGATTGCCGATTGAGCACCGTAAGGCGGTTATTGTTTTATCAACTACTTTTATTAAAAACGCGCAGTCTCATCGGAGAAGTATTCTTCGCAATGAGTCAGCGTTTTTTTCGAAGAGGATAAGGGGTGGAGCGTCCTACGCTCCGGCTCCTTGGATTGCCAGGGCGGCGGCGCCGAGGATGCCGGCGTCGTTGTGGAGGGCGGCGGGGCGGATCTTGACGCCTTCGCCCGTTTCCTTATCGAACATACCCTCGTAGACGTATTTTTCCAGGGGCGCGGTGAGGTATTCTCCCTCCTTTGAGATGCCTCCGCCGATGAGGAAGATCTGCGGGCGGAAGATGTTTTGCAAGCTGATGAGTCCTTCGGCGACGTAGCGTTCGTATTGATCCACCACGGCGAGGGCGGTTTTATCGCCGCCGCGCGCGGCTTTGAAGGCGGTTATGCCGTTGACTTCGCCCATGTCGCGGGCGATGTCGTTCATACTGCTTTCGGGGTGAGCCGCCATGGCGGCCTTGGTCTGGCGGATGAGGGCGGATACCGAGGCGTACGCTTCCCAGCAGCCGCGCCTGCCGCAGGTGCAGGGTTCGCCGTTCATGATGATACCCATATGTCCCGCTTCCGCGCCCGCGCCGTATTCGCCGCGATAGACGTTGCCGTTGAT
Source organism: uncultured Clostridia bacterium (assembly GCA_944381275.1). Lineage (GTDB taxonomy): Bacteria > Bacillota > Clostridia > Christensenellales > UBA3700 > Alloclostridium. The sequence goes on from CALWKO010000022.1 coordinate 923, forward strand.
GATGATGCCGCTGCCCACGCCCGTGCCGAGCGTGATGAGGAGCACGTTTTTCAAGCCCTTGGCGGCGCCGAACACGCATTCGCCCAGGGCTGCCACATTGGCGTCGTTATCGATGAAGACGGGGCAGGAGTGCCAAGCGTGCAGCTCTTCCACCACATGCACGTTTTTCATGGGGATGTTGTTCCAATAATTGATGATCCCGCGCTCGGAATCTATGCTTCCCGCCTGACCTATGCCGATGGCGGCTATTTTGTCTTCCGTCACGCCTGCTTCGGACAAGAGTTTTACGATGAGCGTGTGAATATCGTTGCTTATCGTGTAATCGGCGGTATATTCGCCCTTGGTCTCCAGGATGGTTTTGTGCAGGACGCTGCCGTCCTTATCCGTCAAGCCCGCCTTTATGGACATGCCGCCCACGTCGATTCCAATGTAGTACATAAATTTATCTCCGATTGTGTAGTTATAGTTATATTATAAGGCGCTTGCGCCCTTATTTGTCTTTTTTATTCCCGACCACAGGCGGGAGTTGAAGGCGTATTTAAGCTTGTCCGCCGCAAAGCGCGCGGAGAGGGCGCGTTCTATGCCGTCTTCCTTGATCGCCTTGTTGAAGGTGATGTTCAAGTTGTCCCAAACGGAAACCACCACCGCCGTATACGGGGAGTTGGAGTTGGGCCAAAGGCTGTAATGGATGTTCTCCACATAAGGGCGCATACTCTCAGGCAGCTTCACTACGCCCACATTGGAAAAAGTTGCCGTCTTCTTGCCCTTGCCGAAGAAGAGGTTGACGAAGTTGAGGCAAAGCCTTTTTAGAGCGCGGGGGATTATCTGCATAACTCCCAGCACTTCCGCGCGCACGGTGGTGCATATCTTCTTTTGCAAAAGAGCCTTGTCCGTATCCCTCTTCAAGCATTCGTGGATTATCTTGATGCATCCTTCCATGGTGGGAGGGGTGGAAGTGGGTATCTTCACGCGCGAAAAAAGCGAAAAGTTTTTGAGCGTGGCGGAGGGGAAGAAGCGGCGCAGATTGATGGGCATAAAGAGCTGGATCGCCCGCGTTTTTTTGCGTTTTCCGCGTATCATTCCGTCGTATACCGCCATGGCGAAAGCCGCGCCCAAATACTCGGTGACCGTGCAGCCTATGGAGTGGCACAGGGCGAGCACTTCGTGCGAAGGCAGGGTGTATTGCACGCATTGCGTGCCGTGGTCTTCCCAGCGCGTGCCCTCGATGTGGAAAGCCTTGCTGCCCTGCATGGACTTGACTTCCAGCTCCTTCAAGGGCAGCGGCTTGTAGTATTTGTGAAAGGCGTCCTCGCTCTCGCCGGGGTCGACGGGGGTGGAGGGGGTGATCACCTTGTCCTCCGCCTGCACGGGGCAGCCGATTTCCTTCAAATATTCAAATACGACGGCTTTGAGAAATTCGCCCGTACCCGCGCCGTCACCCATGGCGTGGAAGAAATCGGCGTATATGTCCTTGCCCTGCACGTTGAAGCGGAAGGTCCTGCCGCCCTTTTTGAAGAGGGGAAGGGGGGACATTCCCCAATCCTCTACGTCGCCCACCTTTACGGGCTCGGCAGCGCGCTCGAAGCGGTACCAGATAAAGCCGCCTTTCAAAGTGACGTCGTACTGTTCAAAGCGGGGGAGTACGGCATTTATCGCCCTCTCCAGCGCGGACTTATCCACGGGTGAAGAGAGGGTGACTTGCATGCGGAAATTATTTTGACTGTGCTTGCCGGACATCAGGGGAAAGATGGTGGCGGCGTTGTCGAGCTTTTGCCAGGGCAGTATTTTTTTCACTTCAGCCTCTCGATAAGTTCAAATATTCTCTGCAAATCGCTTTGCGTATAGTAGTCGATGTATATCCTTCCCTTATCGTGCGTGCCCACCGCCTTAACCTTGGTGGCGAAGATGTGCTGCATATCCTTCACAAGCCCCTTCAATTCGGGGGAGAGGGGAGTTTTGGGCACGGGTTTTTTCTTCTCCGGGTTTACATAGCGCTGAACCATGTATTCAAGCTGCCTCACGCTCAAGCCCTTGTCGCAGGCGGCTAAGGCGTAATTGGTCTGAACGGCGGGATCCTTTATTATCACCAGCGCGCGTGCGTGGCCGGCGGTGAGTCTGCCGTTTATCAGCATCTCCTGCACGGAGGGGGCAAGATTGAGCAGGCGCAAAGAATTCGCCACGGTGGGTCTGCCCTTGCCCAGGCGGGAGGCGAGCTCTTCCTGGGTGAGGTCAAAGCGTTCCATGAGCGTCTTATACGCGGTGGCTTCTTCTATCGGGTTCAAGTCCTCGCGCTGCAAGTTTTCGATGAGCGCGATTTCCTTGCGCTCCACCTCGTCCAGCCTGCGCACGATTGCGGGTATCTTCTTCAATCCCGCCAGCTTTGCCGCGCGGAATCTGCGTTCGCCCGCTATCACCGTGAATCTGCCGCCCTCGGGCGAGAGGATGATGGGCTGAATAACGCCGTATTGCTTTATCGAGCGCGCCAATTCGTCTAAGGCGTCGGCGTCGAAGTTTTTGCGCGGCTGGTCGGGGTTGGGGTCGATGGCGGAAAGCTCCACTTCCTCCACGCCTTCCACCAGATTGCCGTGTTCGTCGTAAGACTTGGCTCCGCTCAGTTCAAAAACGTCCGTTTTCTTGGCCATGGTACTTCTCCTTATTCGTTATTGCGCCTATGCCTTGCCCAGCTTGGCGCGTATGTCCTGTATTTGTCTTTCCACTATCGGGTCGTCGCGGCGCATCTTGTCAATTTTGTCGCGGGCGTAGCCGATGGTGGTGTGATCTCTGCCGCCTATGTAGGTGCCTATCTCGGCGAGCGGCAGTCCCAAGATGTCGTATATCAAATATATCGCCATCTGCCGCGCGGCAACTATCTGCTTACTGCGGCGGGAGCCGGTTATGTCGTCCGATTTCACGCCGAAGTAAGCCGCGCACGCGGCGATGATGTCCTCGTAATTGAGCGCTCTGCCGCCTTCTTCTATCTCGTCGCGCAGGGCTTCGCGGATGACGTCCACGCTGTCGGCGGCGACGTTGTTCATCTCGCAATAAAAGACCACCTTGTTGAGCGCGCCTTCCAGCTCGCGGACGTTGGTGTCTATCTTCTCGGCGATGTAGTACACGCACTCCTGCGAGATGTGAAAGCGGCGGCTGTACGCCTTGCGCTGGACGATGGCTATCCTCATCTCCAGCCCGGGCGGGGATATGTCCACCGTGATGCCGGAGGCGAAGCGGGATATAAGCCTGTCTTCTATGTTATTCAAAAGCGAAGGGTGCCTGTCGCTGGAAAACACTATCTGCTTTTCGTTTTCCGTCAGGTAGTTGAAGGTGTGGAAGAGAGCTTCCTGCGTGCTCGCCTTGCCGGCGATGGATTGAATGTCGTCCAGCATGAGCACGTCCACGTTGCGGTAGTTGTTGCGGAAGATCTTGTTCAGCCCGTAGTCCTTGTTCGTCCTAATGCTCTCGATGAAGTCGTTGGTGAAGGTTTCCGCCGCGGCGTAACGCACTTTGAGTTCGGGTTTTGTGGCGGCGATGTAGTTGCCTATGGCGTGCATTATGTGCGTTTTGCCCAGGCCAACGCCGCCGTAGATAAACAGGGGATTATAGCGTTTGCCCGGTTCTTCCGCCACCGTCTTTGCTGCGGCATACACGAGCTGATTGCTGTCGCCCACCACGAAGTTGTCGAAGGTGAAGGCGGCTTTGAAGTGCGTGCTCTCCGAATTGTCCGCTTCCTGCGCGGGAGCGGGCTCTGCGGCGGCAGCGGCGCTTTCTTCAGCTATCTGCTGGTTGTCGTCTTCCAAAACGACGAGGAAATCGTCTATGTAATCGCTGTTTTTGCGAATGCACTTTACTATCATGTCGCGGTAGGTGTTGTCCAGCTGCTTCTTGTTGGAATGCAGCTTTACGCTCAAAACCAGCTTGTTGTTGTAAAATTTAAGCGGTTTGACGCTGGAAAACCACACTTGGAAGGACACCGTTGAAATCATCGGCATCAAATCCACCATAACCGCTTCCCACAATAAATTCACGTCCTTGTTTTCCATACGCATTTATTATAAAATATATTGCGAAAAATTACAAGCAAAAAATAACGCTCGCTCATTCCGCCGCCTTTGCCAAAACCGCCGTGGTTTTAAGGACGGGCAGGAATGCCGCCTGCCCCGTGGCGGGCGCGTACTCCCCGTTGCAGGAAAGGCTTATCTCGGCCGCTCCGCCTTCAAGGCGCAGATAGAGGGTTATCGTCTTGAAGTTGTCCCACGCGTAAGTGTTGCGGAAAAATACCGTGCGCACATCCTCCCCGTTCACATATATCTGCGCATACCGCTCGGCGAGGTCCACGTTGTAGGCGTGAGAGCCGTCCTCGGCGCTGTTTGAGTAGGTGAGGGTGAGCGCGTATACGCCCCCTTCGAGCGCGGGCGTTGTGAACGTGAGGGAATTTTCCTCTCCCGTCACCCGCGTTTCGTCCCCTATCTCGCAGGAAAATTCGCCCTGCAGCACTAACTCTTCTCCGCTTGCGGGGGTGAGGTATTCCGCTCCTTCTGCTGTGAGTATGTTCACGCCCCTCTTCAAGTAGAGCGCGCCCGCCGTGTTTTCCGTGAGCGAGTATATGCCCGCGCTTCCGCCGTGCGGCAGATAGTATCCCTCGTGCGGCACAACGGCGGCGAACTTGCCCTCGCCGGCGGGGGAGAGGAGATATTCTTCCGACCCTGCTTCGGATATGTCTATAAAGTCCGCGCTTATCTCTCCGCTCGCCCTCAAGGATATGGCGTTCTCCCCTTGTTTTACGGTAATGGGCAATTCTAGGGCGGTCGTGGTAGAGTCGGAGAGGGTATTTTCGTATGTGACGGGGAAGACTTGCCCGTTCACCTCTATCTCTCCGCTCACGTTTACGCGCTCGCCGTCCTTTGCCGTGCCGCTTGCGTAGCACACTTGCAGCAGTCTTTCGCCCCCTTCGGGGGAGTCATATGTGAAAGTCAGGGTATCGCCTGCGCTTAATGTGACTATATCGCCGCAGGAAGCGTATGCGACGTTATCCGCCCTGGCAATACGCTTTTTCTTGCCGTTTTCGTCCGTGAGGGCGGCGTCTTCCGCTTGCAGGCGGACGTTTTCCTCTGCTTCGCGCTCCTCTCCGCTTGCGGAAACGCGGATGAAGTAAGCCCTGTCCTCGCGGCAATTTTGCATTACTAGGGCGGCGGTGCCGCCTGTCACGCTCAATTTCACGCATCCGCCGTCATGGGGAGATACGCACGCCGCGCCCAGGCCGTCGTATTCCGCGTACTCTATATCCGCGTATATATCGCCGTCCTCAAAGGGCAGGTTTTTCATATTTATCTTTATCTCGCCGCTGCCGCCGCCCGCCAGGAGCAGGACGTTCTCGCCGTCCTTTGCGGCTATGCCGCGCACGTGCGAGGTGACTTGGTTCATGTTCTTAAAGGAGTAGCTCTCGCCGCTCATCTGCGCATAGCGGCGGTACACCCACCACGCGCTCGTGGGCGTTGTCGCGTCCGCGGAGAGCTCGCCCAAGTTGTTCGCAAGCCGCCAATAAGCCACGCACGCGTACACTTTTTTACTTTCGAAGGCGGAGATGTATTGCAGCATCTTGCCGGGGATGCCGTTATCGGTCATCTGTCCGTATTCGCTTATGCATATGGGCAGCTCGCTTATGCCCAGCTCTTCTTCAACGGCGCGGTAACTTTCGTAGCGGTCTTCGAATTTGTAATAGGAGTCGGAAGAAAGCTCGTGCCACACCGCCATGTCGGGCAGGTTGTTCCCCTCCAGGCAGAGGGAGTAGAAGTCCTTGAACAGCCCCTCGTCGTAGCGCATAAAGCCGGGACCCGCGATAAACGCGTCCCCGTCTATCTCCTTGATTGCGGAATACACGGCGGACCAATCGGCGTAGAACTTTTGCATGTTCGCCTCTTTATCCAAATCGCCGTACCACTCGCCGTTGTCGCTCTCGTTGAAGGGGCAGTATATCAGCTTGCCGGAGTATTCCTGCGCGCTCAAAATCGCGCTCATCTCCTTCACCTTCTGCACATAATCTTCCTGCCCCTGGTACTTGTAATACCAATCGGGATAGATGTCCTGCATGTATACAAAGAGGTATTTTCCGTCCCCTTTAAGGAAGGTTTCCGCCACGTTCAGCACGTCGCCTATGGGGTGCTGCGTGCCGCCGGGCGCCTTTACGCAAGCTATCTGCGGCGCAAGCGGAGTCAGCAGGTCGGACGAGGGCACTTCGTCTTCCGCTATGCCGTAAAGCCAGCCCGTCGCGCCGTGCGTTATCTCTCCTTCGGGCAGGGAGAAGTCGACTTGCAGGGTGTGCGTGGACGGCTCGCAGGCGAAAAACGAGATCACTCCCGCCGTTATGCACGCCGCCACAAGGATAATAAATAGGATAACAGGCAACTTTTTCATAAGTTCATTATATAGTAAAAGAGCGCGCCGTTCAATGGGGAAAAGGCAAAATAAGGCGCGCTTTCCCCGTTTTGTCTATAAATTCCCGCGTTTTTTGCATTTACAAAGGAAGGGCGGGGCTTTTATAATAGAAAAGAGGCGGGATAAATGACGAAAAATTTTTCTTTCAAAAAACTTTTCAAAGCGCTGGTTATAATCGCGCTCATTTTGGCGGTTTCGGCGGCGATCGTCGTGCCGAGCGTGCTCTACGGGCTGGGGTATATAGATTACGCCGAGCCGGCGCAGGGCAGCGGAGGCTATTATATAATGGCGTATTTTCACGGCAACACCCCCGCAGAAGAGAGGATAAGTTTCGCCATAAGCGATGACGGCTACAACTTCACTCCGCTCCGCGGCGGCGAGCCTATGGCGGAGCAGACCACCGGCACCGGCTGTGCCCGCGACCCCTACATCATGAAGGGCGAGGACGGGTATTACTATTTGCTCGCCACGGATATGCGCAGCGAGCTGGGCTGGACGGCGAACCACGCCATTGTCACTTGGAAATCTTCCGACCTTGTGAATTGGGAAAACGAGAGCAACATCGACCTGCACGATTACTCCGGCTATGAGGGCGTCAACCGCGCCTGGGCGCCGCAAGCCATTTGGGACGAGAGCAAAAACCTGTATATGGTCTACTATTCGTCCAGCGTGTGGGAGGAGGAGGGAGTTTCTTCCAAAACGCAGATTTGGCGCGCCTACACGCGCGACTTCACCTCGTTCATCACGGACGATCCCGCCCTTGCTCCCGCGCCCTACTTCGCTCCCGCAAGCGGCGCGGACGCGATAGACGCGGACATCGTTAAGGCGGGCGATACTTACTATATGTATTACAAAGATCAGGGCTTAGACGACATCTGCCTTGCCACTTCTTCCTCCCTGGACGGGGAGTGGGAAGAGCGCGGCGTGGTGAACGTGCGCTATCAGGGCGTTGAGGGCAGTTTCATCTATAACATCGCCGGCACAAAAGAGTGGGTGATGTGGATGGACAGCTATAAGTACGGCAGATTCTTTATGCAGCAGACGAGCGACATGATAAACTTCAAGCGGGTGAAAAAGAGCGATTACTCGGCAAACTTCTCCCCCAGGCACGGCAGTGTGGCGGCGATAAGTGAAGAAGAGTATATCCGCTTGCTGAATAATTTAACGTGAGGGCAAAAAGGTGAGCAAGGCGAAAAAAGCGGCGGTGATAACGGCGGCGGTATTGGTCGTGCTGGCGGCAATTATCGTGCCCCTGTCCCTATATTTTACGGGGATAATCGACTATGCCGAGCCGGCAAGGAGCGATGAGGACTCGGCGTATTTGATGGCGTATTTTACGGGCAATGAGCCGGAGCAGGAGAGGGTGTTTTTCGCTTTGAGCTGCGACGGATATAATTTTTCACCCCTCTCAAACGAGCCCGTTTTGCAGAGCAAGCTGGGCACGGGTAGCGTGCGCGACCCCTACCTCTTCACCATGCAGGACGGCACCTACTGCATCATCGCCACGGATATGAGGAGCGAACTCGGCTGGTCTTCCAACCACGCATTTACGGTGTGGAAGTCGCCCGACCTCATCAATTGGACGGAGTATAACATAGATATATCCCCGCTCATCCCCGATACCGTGCGCGCCTGGGCGCCGCAGGCGATTTGGGACGAAGAGGCGGGCAAATATATGGTGTATTGGGCGAACTGCACGGACGGCGAAGGCGGCTGGAGCGGCACCGTCATGTGGCGGGCGTATTCGGAAGATATGCAGAGTCTGTGTTCTAAGCCGGAGATATTGTACGCCCCTTCTTCCGGCAAGGACGCCATCGACGGGGACATAGTCAAGCAGGGGGATACCTACTACCTGTATTACAAGGACGAAAACGAGGCGAAGATATGCCTTGCCGCGTCCTCTTCGCTCACGGGACCGTATGAATACGTAAAGCAGGTGAGCCTTTATAACACCAACGTGGAGGGCAATTGCATATACAACATCGCCGGCACAAACGAGTGGGTGATGCTGCTCGATTGTTACAGCTCGGGCAAATTCGTTGCCCAGCAGACGAGCGACATGCTCACTTTCAAGCGGGTCGCGCCCTATGACTGCTCCTTTGATTTTTCGCCCCGCCACGGCAGCGTTATGCGCATAAGCAGGGATACGGCGAATAAGCTGAAAGAGGCTTTTGCATAGGCGTTTTACGCAGATTTTCGCAGTCAAACGGCGCCGCTGTAAAGCGAAACGAAAAAATTTTAAAAACATTAAAAAAGCTATTGCTTTTTTGCTCTAATTAAGGTATTATATAAACAGCGGTAAAAAACCGCATATAACACCTATAAGTAAGGAGGAAATTTTTATGGCAGAAACACAAAGCTCCCTGTTCGAAAAATGCTGCAACAGATTGGACGAAGCAGAATGGAATTACAGAAAGGATAAGAACGGCGATGAGGACATCATCGTATTTACGGCGACGGGCAACGACTTGCAGATGAACTGCATCATGAGGTTCAACGGCGAAATTCTCACCCTCTATTCCCGCATGCCGGTGGTATTCGAAGGCGACAAACTCTCCGACGGGCTGATGGCTGTGAACGAAATCAACAAGAAGCTGGCGCTCGGCAGCCTCGATTTCGACATAGAAGACGGCACCGTGGACTACAGGGTATGCAACATCTTCTCCTCCTGCACGCTGGACGACGGCGACATATTCCTGAACCTCATCAGCCTGCTTCTGTCGACTGTGGACAGGTATAATGACAAGCTCTTTATGCTGGGCAAGGGCATAATAAGTCTTACCCAATTTATGGAGGAGATTAATCAATAAGAAGATGATTTTTTCAGGGCGCTGTTATCAAAAAGCAAACGCAAGCGCCCTGAAAAAATCGCGGAAATTTGCTTTTTACAACTATGACATTAAAACAAAGTGCGATAAGCAAATTTCTTTGCGCGGCGTAGAGATATGTATCGATACCCGACCAAGTAATCAGCCTTCCTTATAAAAAATAGCGATACCCGATAAAGTCAGGGAGCGCAACTATTTTTTGGGATAAGGAGAAAAGAATACACGCGCTTTATCTACCCCAAAAAAGAGATATTTTTGGATAGCAAAACAAAAAAAGCCTTGAAGCAACCGCAAGGGAGCGCAAGGCTTTTTCTTCGCAGAAGCTATTCACACGCCAAAAGTGGAAATTTGCTTACCGCACCTTATCTTAATGCCATGGTTATCAAAAGCAAAATTCCACGATTTTTGAGGGACGGCTACGGGTGTGCTCCGCAAAAAGTAATTTGCGTCCCTCAAAAATCATCTTCCTTCCTTTCAGCTTTCAAACTTGGGGAAGCGGAATTTTTCGCTCATAAAGGATTCTATCGACACGGGGGTGAACTCCGAAAGGCCTCGCGCGGGGGAGAATCCGGGGTAATCGCCGTGTGCGGCGGCGACGTAGCTGCGCACGTAGCGCGCCTTTATCAGGGGCGTGAATATGCGCTTGCAGTATATATCGCCGGGGATGATCAAGTCGAGCTTGCTCAGCGGCATGAGCGGCACGGTGTTTACGGGCAGCACTCCGCTTATCGCGTCCGGGCGGGCGAAGGGGGAGAGTATCGCCGTGCTTCCGCAATCTTCCGAGAAGGACTTTTTGGTCGACACGTTCTGCGAGCCCAGGAAGTTTATGCTGTTGCAGTTATCCTTGATTATCTCCGCCGCGCCGGGAGCAGAGTCGAGGTTATACACGTTTTTCAGCTGCGCGTATGATTGCAGTACCAAATGGAAGTATATGCTGCGGGAACGGGAAGTGGCTATCTTTGTTTCAAAGGAGTTTATGTGCGGGATGTTGCCGAACTCGTCGAGCAGGAAGTGGGTGGTGCGCCAAGGCTTATTTTTTTGCGTGCACTCTTCCGCATGTTCCACCATATGGCGGTAGACCCAGTCGACGAAGAGGGCGGCGATGTCGTAGTCGCTGGACTCGTAATCGCGGGTGATGACGAAGATGGCAAAGGGGGTGTCTTCCTCGTCAAAAAGCTCTATGTCGTTGCCCGTGGTCAAGGCGTAGATATGCGGCTTGGACCAGGGGGCGAGGCCGCCTCCGAGTACGCTCAGGTGGGAGAGCATGGTGTTGGTCGCGCAGGCAAAGACGGTGGAGAACATATTCTGCGTCGTCTTGGGCAGGGAGGTTAAGAGCGGGTGCTCGAACGCGTTCCTAAGGGAGCCCGAGCAGCCGTTTGCGGTAACGTACCGTTTTAATACGACGAAGAATTGCGTCATCGTGTAAATGGTGAACATATCCTCGGTAAAGCCGCTGAACGGGTCGAGCAGGTAATCGCACATCGCCTGCAAAAAGCCTTTCACCTGGTCTTGCGCCGACTTGTCCCAAAAGGGATCCTTGGTGCTCTCTACCTTGATGAACATATTTCCCAGCTGAGTGATGAGGGAAGAAAGTTCCACGCTTAGATCGGATTCCCTCAGCTCCTTGGCCTGTTTTGCCATGGCGGAGGTAGGATACGCCATGCCCGCAAACAGGTAATATCTGCCCGAGGTGAAGGAGGAGGAGGGCGCGCCCTTGATCACGCCGTCCGGTATCCTGCCCGTGCACGGCAGGGGCGAGCTCGAGCGCGTTTTTTTTATCTCCCGGAGCACGTCCAGCAAATCTTCAAGCGGATTCCACTTGTTCGAGCGGGCGGTGTTTTTAAAGTTGAGCACATAGGTGCGGTAGCCCATCTTCTTCAAGTGCTCCGCGTTGCGGTTGAAGAGTTCGCCCTTGGGGTCGGTGATGAAGATGTTCGGCTTGTTCTTTTGCGAAGAAATCGCCCTCAGCTGCGGTTCTATGCAGCCCGTCGTCTTGCCGCTGCCCGTCGTGCCCAGGTATATCTCGTGCACGTTGGGCAGGTAATAATAGCGCAGGCGGCATTTGCTCTTCTTGCTTTCGGAAAGTTTTTCGTAATCGTTCATGGAGTAAGCCGTGCCGTCTTCCCCCACAAAATCGCTCGCCACGGGGTAACCTTTCACTTCGGTGCAGGGCAGTTCGTCGTAAAAATATTTCTCCGCGCCCATCTGCTCGGTAAGCCGGGTGTAGTCCATCTCGTAGGAGTTCTCCATATGTTCGGAGATATAATTCTTTAAATAATCGTCTAAAACAGTCATGTTTACCCCCTAAAACCTATCGCGGTGCGCTTCCCGGAGGTGGGATGAGTTTCATCCTTCCACAAGCCGCCGGTATAGTTGTTGATGTGCGCCATGCGCTTGGTGTAATCGCTCGTGTGCAGCAGAGCTTCCACAAACGAGAAGTCTATGTCCTGCGAATGGCTGCGTATCACCAAATCGTAATATATGGAAGATATGCAGTTATAGAGCTCCACCGCTTCCTGCGAGCTGTTCTTTTGCGCTTCGGCGGGAAGGACGGTTACGCCCTCTTTTAAGTAAGCTTCGCTCAGCGCCGCCAAATCGTGCGCCGTCTTGGCTTCGCGCTCCCTGCCCGCGTCCGTATGCAGTTTTTCCAGCAGGTACATGGAGCATATGTCTCCCCACATCGCGCATTGCTTAAAGCGGCGTATGGCGTTGGAAGTGTTCTTGCGGCAGCCTATGCCCAGCGCCTGCATTATCCCCACCTGCCTCACCACCGATATGTTTCCGCATACCGAGGCGGCGGAGAGTTCGGCATACCTCGCCTTGGCGTCATATGTGCGCACGAACGAATAGTTGAGGCAATGGTATTCCGGGTCGACGGGCGCGCGGTTTACCATCGAGTTGAACTCGTACATTATGCGGCTTTTGTGCTGTGCGGGCAGCTTTATGTCCTTGCCTATATTCACATTTTGCGTGAGCAGCACCAGGCAGTCGTTGGACGTCACTATATCGTCCAAATCGACAAGTATCAGCTTCTTCAGCGGCTCTATTGCGTCCTCGCGGCCGTAAGCGGAGCAGATGAAGGAGATGATCGCGCCTGCGTCTGCCATATATAAGTCACAGTAATCGTTCGAGAGCAATACCGCGGCTTCCAGGCAGGCGGAAGCGGGTGCATAGCATTCGGAAAAAGAAAAAGTTTTCGTCATGATAACCCCCTTTTGTAAGATGTGCTTACAGCATACACCAAAAGGGGAAGATTTGTCAACAAATTAAATGAAAAATAAAAAATTTCTTTCAAGTAAAATACTCATTTCCAAAGTAAACATACATATACGCGGTATTTTTTGCGCAAAAAATTTCCCGCCCCGTCACACGCCTATCAATAAGGAGAGCACGGGCAGGCGCGCATCACATACATGCGCCGCTTCAATTCCCCGTCTAAGCCCAGCAGGGGGAGAATTCTCGGCGCAACGCGAGCGAACGCTATTTGATTGATAAATATACAAAGGGGGGCTCGTTGAAGACGGACCTCGCGGGCGGCTGGGGAAATTTATAGATACCTATTGATATTCGGCGGGAAAAAGAGTAAGATATATATGAAAAAAGCGAGCGGCGGGGCAAAGACAGGGTAAGCGCCGCCTAAGAAGGAGGATTTATGAAGGAAGAAGGATTCAGAGATTTAAGGATAGTGGACAATTTTTATCAAACGTCCGCGTTTTTCCCTATGCCCACCATTCTCGCGGGTACGGTTTCGGAAAACGGCATGACCAATTTGGGCTCGTATTCGCTGTGCTTCCCCTATTACATAGCGGGCAAGGACTACTATGCCATGCTGCTGGAATGCCGCAACTCGTCCAACACCGCGCAGAACATCTTGCGCACAAAAAAAGTTTCGCTCAACTTTATCCCGGACGATAAAAAATACTTCCGCGAGGCTGTGCGCCTCGGCTTTCCCGGCGACACCACTGAAGAGAAGATGAAGAACTGCCTGTTCACCCTAAGCCCCAGTAAGATAGACGGCAGCCGCCCTAAGATTGTGCAAGAAGCCTTTCAGGTATTCGAATGCACATGGGACGACAGCTTGGAAAACGCCTTTGAAGACAAGCCCGGCAAGCTGGAAGGCTACGAGCCGCCCTACCGCAGTTTTAACGGCATAACGAGCAAGTTCGGCGCGCACTTCATCTTGAAAATAGACAAGATTTGGATGAAGGGCAAGTATTACGACACGATAATAAACGGCGTAAAGGCGGGCGGCTTCCCGCCCGTGCCCGTGGACTACGGCTACCGCGACAGCACAAACTTTTGGTATTCGCGCTTCCGCCGCCCCCTTTCGGAGAAGATCCAAGCCAAGGAGGGGGACGTCAACTCCGTCATCTACGCCGCCGAGCGCATCGACCCGGAGGTCAAATTCACGCGCGAAGCGTGCGGCAAACTCACCAAAATCCCGCGCGTGTTCTTAAAAGCCGCTCTCACCCAAATGGTGGAGATCGCCAAAAAAGAGGGCATCACCACCATCGACGAAAAAGCGCTCACCATCATCAACGACAAGCGCCGCGAAGAAAAAAAGAAAAAATAAGCAGGGAACGCGGTGCGTTCCACCCTTTAACCGCCTTGAAGCGACCGTATGGGAAATTCCGGGCGGTTTTTCTTTACGCCGCGCCCTATTAATCTAAGTATCTTTTAGATACCTAGCTTGCCCGTGCCCTCCGCGCCCGCCTAAGTATCTTTTGGATACTGAGCTTGTTCTTGTCGCGCGCTTTTGGCGGTTTTATTCCAAAACGGGATATTTTTGCGGAAATTTTTTGGCATTTGGGTTGTGAGTTGTTTGCCGTGCGGTTTTGCGGAAAAATTTTACAAAGTTAATCAATATAAACACTTGACATGGCATGCGAGCGGAGAATATAATTGCAATGTAACTGTTAAGTGCGATTAACAAAATAAGGAGGAAAGGGCATGTCACAGGCGGCGGTCGATTTACGGCAAGAGGGCACGGCAAACGCGGTGCGCTGTTTGGCGCAGGATGCGCGCAAGTGGGCAGACTATATGCTGGGCGTGCATTGCGGGGTTACGCTCGCCAAGATAAAGGCGGGGAGCCTGGTGTGCGTGCCCGCCAAGGATTTGGCAAAGCTGTGCCTGAGGCTGGGCGAGTTCTCCCGCCGAGGGATAGAGTTCGTGCCGCTCAGGCTGTGCAAGGGGCGCGCGGGCATACTCGTCTATGTAAAGAGCGCGCTTCAAGATGTGCTTTTCAAGGACGACGTGAAGGAATTCCTCCGCGGGTTGGGCTATGAATATTCCACTTTGGAAGAGGCGATAGCCGCCCTAAGAGTGAAAATTGCGCGCAGCAAGGACTTTCCTCACGAGATAGGCATATTTTTGGGATATCCGCCCCGTGATGTGCGCGGCTTTATGGAAAGGTGGCAGGTCAAGATGGTGGGGTATTGGCGCGTATACGACGACGAAGAGAGCGCGCGCGAGCTCTTCCGCCGTTACGACAAGTGCGCCGGGTGCATATGCAAAAGGCTTTTGCAGGGGGAAACGCTCTGCAAGATCTTTAATATAAAAGAAAAATCGGAGGCAATTTTATGAAGGTAAATATCGTTTATTGGTCGGCGACGGGCAATACCGAGGCGATGGCATACGCCGCGGAAGAGGGCGCAAAGGGTGCGGGCGCGCAGGTAGATCTCATGCCCGTATCCGCGGCGGACGCGAGCGTGCTCGATTGTGACGTGCTATTGCTAGGGTGCCCCGCAATGGGTGCCGAGGAGCTGGAAGAGGGCGAGTTCGAGCCGTTCTTCTCCTCTATAGAAGGCAGTCTTTCCGGCAAAAAGCTGGGGCTTTTCGGCTCCTACGATTGGGGCGACGGCGAGTGGATGCGCACTTGGCAAGATCGCGCCGCGGCGGACGGAGCGGTATTGATAGCGGACGGCGTTATCGCCAACCTCACGCCCGATGACGAGGCTTTGGCGGCGTGCAGGCAGCTGGGAGAGGTCGCCGCAAAGGGTTAATAAAGACATACAAGTTATGTGTCCCATACATAATTCCCCCTAATAAAAAAGTGCGCCCTGTATAGGGCGTTCTTTTTTTGCCGTATGTGTTGGTTGAAGAATTACTTTTGCGGGATATGCCCGGTAATGGCGCCTATGATGTAGTCCGCGGTGCGCTTATTGGTGGCGATGGGGATGTCGTAGAGGGCGGCTATGCGCAGCAGCGCCTTTACGTCCGGGTCGTGCGGCTGCATCTGCAAGGGGTCCCAGAAGAAGATGACTATGTCTATCTTGCCTTCCGCCACTTTCGCGCCTATCTGCTGGTCGCCGCCGAGCGGTCCGGAGAGGTAGCGCTTCACTTCCAGCCCGGTGGCGTCGGAAACGAGTTTTGCCGTGGTGCCCGTGCCGCACAGCTTGAAGGCGGAGAGCGCCTGCTTATTCGTGAGCGCCCATTGGATCATCTCGTGTTTTTTGTTGTCGTGCGCCACAAGCGCTATGGTCATCTGTTTTGCGTTGGTCATATTTTCTCCTTATCAATCGGTATATCGGGAATCTTTATTCTATTTTTCGCCATTTTGTGTGCGTTTGTCAAGTTTTTTCGCGCTCAATAATTGTTTTCCAGCTCGTATTGCAAGCCGTAGGGCACGCTCTGCATACCGCGCAGATAGTATATGCCGTGCTCTTTCAGCAAGGAAAGGGGCGCGGGCGGGGAGTAGGTGCGCACGAGCTTCGCCTTTACGCGCGTTCCGCCGCCTTCCCCCGCAGGTTGGGCGGAGATCACGTCGCAGCAATACATCACCCCGGAAACGGGCGTGGTGAGGTATAAGTACAGTCTGTCGCCCGTGATGAGGGCGCGTTTTTGCGTCCACTCAACTTCCTCGTTTGCGGCAAAATCTTCCCTCACGTCGTGTATCTTCACGTTCACGGGCAGGATAAAGCATTTTGCCTCCTGCCGCACTTTCTTCTTCGTCTTGGGCGCAAGCAGGTATGCTTCGTCCAGCGCTTTGCACACTAATGAGTAGTCCGCCTTGCCCAAAATTGCCGTTATCCAACTCATCTTGTTCATGTGATAGGCGGGCAAAAAGCCGCTCTTAGTCAGCAGTTCTTCCCGCTCGTTCGGGGTGCACTTCATCACCAGCACGTCTATCTTGCCTTCGCCGCGCATGCCCAGGCTTGAGCGGGATATGTTCATCACAATGCCGTACCACTTGCCGCCGGGGTGGCGCAAAACCAGGTGCTCGGGGTATTTCTCCCACAGCCGCTCTCCCTGCGTGCCGTATTGTTCGCTAGCGTATTGCAGTATGTTTTCACGCGTTGCCTTCATGTTTTTCTCCTTGGGCATATTCGTCTGAATTTTTCGGTGCTTTGCCGCCCTCTTTCTCGGATTCTTTCAAGCCGCGGCGCTTAATGAGCTTCCTTATATATTTTACAATACGGGGGAGGGAAAGGCAAGGGGAATATGATTTTTTCAAGTCACAAAGTAATTGTTTGCGAAGCGTTAGCGACTTGAAAAAATCGTGATATTTTTTACCTTCATATACAATAATTTAATACGCCGCTTTTATCAGAAGGTAAAAAGTGATATTTTTTGGCAGATAGACAATTCTCCGTGAACTGCTTAACGTGTGCCAAAAAGTGAAATGCGCCCTCAAACCGCGGAGCGACGAGAGGGCGCGTGATATTTTTGGACATACAGCCGCGAGCGGCGCTGTCCAAAAGTTAAGGTGCCGCAGGCGCATATACACTTGCCGGTTCTTATTTCGAACGTAATCACTCTACCGCAACAAACTGTTGTTTGAGGGGATATATGGGCGCATGGAGATTTGCGGGGCAAATCTCCACGCGCCCTCTCGTCGCCTTGGCGGTTTGAGAGGCATAGTTGTGCTCGCCTTGCTTTTCAGGTATCGAAAGTTTTCAAGCGGATAAGTAATAAATGCTTTTTTAGGTATCGCAACATAATCTGCTACCGCACAAAGAAATTTGACGAGTAAATTTCCACTTTTTGCATTTATAAAGCGGCGTATTTATCTAAAATAAAATTGCAATGCGCCTGCGGCACCTTCGCCCATGGATAGCGTTGCTCTGCAACTGTATATCCATGGATTTCGCCCGCCCTCTCGTCGCTCTGCGGTTTGAGGGCGGATTTCGCCTTGCGGCGAACGATAGGTATTTCGTAGATTATAAGCATATCCGCCGCAAGATTTCGCCTTTTCGGGGAAAGAATAGTGCTGATTATGAAAAAACTATATCCCCGAAAAGATTTCGCGATTTTTTCAAGTCGCTAACGCTCGCAAACAATTACTTTGCGACTTGAAAAAATCATATTTATATTTTTGCAGTCTTTCTTGCTCCCTCCCCCATTTATGCACTACAATTAAAGGGGGACGATATGGAATATAAAGTGGAAAGAGCGCGTAAAGAAGACGCCTTCGCGCTGTTTAATTTGGCGTATGCCTGCCTGAAAGAGGCGGGCTTTTCTCCTCTTTCCGGCGGCTTGGGCAAGGAAGTAAACCCTTCTGCCGCGGAAAGGGCGTGCCGAGAAGGGCGGGTGAGGGTGATAAGGCAGGGGGAAGAACTCGCCGCCGCGATCACCCTTACGGGGAGAGGCGCGGAAGATCTGTTCGCCGCGCCCGAATATCGCGGAGAGTGCGAAAAAATCTTGCTCAAAGCAGCGGAAGACGAGCTTGCAGCCCGCGGCGCGGAGGAGATGACCTTGCGCACGCATATCCCCTCGCCGCTCTATTTGGAGTGCGGCTACCGCCTTGTGCGCCGCAAGAGGGTGATGGACGGGGGAAGGGCGGTAAGCGTGACGGAAGAGCGGAAAAAACGCCTTGCGCCGCATGCAGAAGAGGGCGGCTGCGCCGTGATAATAAGGCACGCGAGCGGGCAATATCTGCTCATGAAGCGCGCCGCGGGCAGGATATGCGCCGGCAAGTACGAGTGTTCCCTGAGCGGGGACAGACGTGACGGCGAGGAGGAAGAGGAGTGCGCCGCCCGACTGCTTTACGAGTACGCGGGCTTGAAGGGGGAGCTGAAAAAGCTGGGCGAGCGGGATAAAACGGCGGTATATCTGCACGAAACGAGCCGTGCGCGCGGCGATATAGTTTTGAATGCGGGATACTCCGCCTTTAAGTGGGCAAAGAGGGAGAGCGTGCTGCGCAGCAAAACTCCGCTTTTGAGGAAGATAAGGGGGTATTTGCTCGTCAAAAAAAGGCGGGCAGGGGCGGAAAAATATTCCTCTGCCAAATAAAAATGCGGGGCAGGGGCGGAAAAATCAACCCAATATTATCTCCGCCTTTGCGCGGGGATTGTCCTTTATTATTTCGCCCGCGGCGGGGGCGGTTATCCTGCCTGAGTAGGCGTTTTTTATGCTTATAAGAGGCGTGGTTATCTCCGCCTGCACGTCTGATTTTTCAAAGCAGAGGTCTGCGTTCGTCATGCGGCAGTTAATAAGCCTAAGCCCCTTGCAATAGCAGAGCGGCTGAGTGCCCGATATGTCGCAATTTATAAAGGTCAAATTTTGTGAATACCAGCCCAGGTATTCCCCGTTCACCATACAATTTTCCACCGTCACGTTCTTGCTGTGCCAAAAGGCGTCCTTGGTGGTGAGGCGGCAGCCGTTCAAATATCCCTCTGTCACATATTGAAAGGAGTACTTGCCCGTAAAGTCTACCCCCTCTAAGCGGATATTTTTCGCTTTCAGCAGGAAGTATTCGCTTTCCGCTTTTCCTCCGCGAATGCTCACATCGCGTGAAAACCAGCCGAATTCGGGGGAGAGTATGTCGCAGTCGCTCACGTCTGCGCAGCGGCATTCGCGCAGCGCCTTTATGCCGTGCATCTTGGTGTTTTGCACGGTTATGTCGGTGGAATACCACAGCGCGGCGCGGCAGTTTTCCGTCATGTCGCACCCTTCTATCTTCACGCCCTTGTCGTGCCAAAAGGGGTAGCGCAGATTGAGCAGGCTGTCCTTTACCCAAATGCGCTTGCCTTCCTTAAACGCGCTTTCGCCGTCAAGGGGTCCGTCTATCGCGCAAGAAGTCAGCCTTATTCCGTCACAGCCGTAAAATGCGCGCTCTTCGTCAAAAGATTTTCCCGTAATCTCCTTCATGTTCACTCCTTTTCAAAGGTCACTTGCGCCGCGCCCGCGCCCGCCGCTTCCTTCAAACCCTCGGCGTTTTCTATTCTCCCCAGGCGGGTGTAGGAATAGGGCGTGGAAAAACTCTCGTAAAATATGACCACGCAATCATCGCCCCAAAGCATGATGTCGCCCGCTTCTATCCTGCCCACGCGCTGCGCGTTTTGCGGCAAGGGCTCGTTCAAATAGTAATATTTCTCGTTGCCGTTCAGCTCGCTCATCGTGACGTCAAGCGGCAAAAGGCGGGCAAAAGCCTGCGCCGCGGCGCCCCCGTCCGCTTTTGCGGTGAACGTCCTTCCGTTTATCGTTATCTTCATAACTATCTCCTCCGTACTCTCCTGTTCTTCGCCCGAAGAGCTTTCTTCGTTCGTCGGCTGTTCCGGTTCCGTCGGCTCGCCGCCCGCGCATGCGCATAACGCGGCAAAAAGCAAGATTATTATAGTCAGCAGTGCAAAAAATTTCTTCTTCATAATAAAATTATACACCGCCTTTTTGCCATAGGCAAATACCTATTTTATATAGCCTTTCATAGTTAAAACGCATAATGGGACGCAAGAGGCGCGGGCAACGTGTGTATGATATGCAAATTAATGTCTATTTACTTGACTTTTTCCTATAATCGTGGTATAAGAAAAAAGAATAAAAAAATAATATATCCGTAACCAAATTTGTTACGGATATAAAGAAAAGAAGGAGATAATAAAGTTATGGCAAAAGTGTGTGTAATAACCGGCGGCGGCAGCGGCATGGGACTTGAAGCGGCAAAGTACTTCAAGGACAGGGTCGTTATCATCTCCGGCAGGACGGAAGCAAAACTTGCAAAGGCAGTTGAAGAATTAAAGGCGTGCGGCGTAGACGCCTATTACAAGACCTGCGATACTTCCAAGCGCGAAAGCGTGAAGGAACTCGTCGAATACGCTTTGAGCAAGGGCGAGATAATCAACGTCATCAACTCCGCGGGCATATCCCCCGCCATGTCGAGCACGGATCCTGAAAAGATCTTGCGCATCAACGCCATGGGTACCGTGTATATGAACGAGGAATTTTCCAAGGTGATGAATGCGGGCAGCGTGATTTTGGACGTGGCTTCCAACTCCGCCTATGTGCTCCCTTCCTTCCTCATCTCTACCAAGGTGTACGCTTTGGCGGAAACGGACGAAGCCGCTTTCATCAAGAAGATGATGAAAAAGGCGAGCCTTGCAAAAGAGGGCTACCCCCGTGCGGGCTTTGCGTATGCGCTCTCTAAAAACTTCGTGGTATGGTACGCCAAAAAGTGCGCAATCGAATACGGCAAAAAGGGCATACGCGTGGTATCTTTAAGCCCCGGACTCATCGCCACCGATATGGGCAAGATGGAGGAAAAGGACGGCGGCATGCTCATCCCCTTCGCATGCGAAAAGCGCATGGGCAAGCCTGAAGAGCTCGGCTTCGCCCTCGCCACCGTGGCGGATGAGCGCAACGGCTATCTCGCCGGCGTGGACGTGCTCACGGACGGCGGCTCCACCACCCACATGAAAGAATTCAAGAAGATGTAACAATTTTCCGTAAAAAATTCGGGCGGCAAAAATGCCGCCCTTTTTTCATCTGTTTTATACCTCTACCACCGTTGAGAGGGAAACCACGCCGGAAAGACTTTCTTCATCCCCCGTGTCGTCGCTGCCCAAATATACGATGGCGAGCATTTTTTCTCCCGCATTTACGGGCGCGTCGAGCGCCGTATTGCCCGCAAGCACCGTCCCCGCAGGTACGCTCCCGCTCACCGCGGGCGAGAGGGGAAAGTCGCTGCCTTCAAGGTAGGTGAAGGTGAGCGAGCCCGCCGGCGCGGTGTACAGCCGCACATAAAGGCGCGCCGTGCGCGTGAATTGTTCAAGCGCGGTGACCACGTAATCGGCATATACTTCCTTCAACCTGCCCGCGGCGGGTAGGGTGACGGCGTACTTCATGTCCGCCGCCGGCAGCACTATCTGCGCACCGGGGACTTGGTCGTTGGTGGACTGTCCGCTCACCGCGTTGCCCACATAGCGCAGATTGCCCGTGGTGTCCTCCGCCGCCAAAGAGGTGGTCAGGGGAGTATCGCCGGAAGTGAACGCCGCCGTGCTTATCGTCCTCGCCGTCACGCCCGCGGGGCCGGTGGGACCGGTAGGACCGGTGGGTCCGGTGGGACCCTCCGCGCCCGTCGCACCCGCAGGACCCGCGTCGCCGGTAGGACCCGTGGGACCCGTTGCGCCTTCCGCACCCGCGGGACCTTGAGGACCCGCGTCGCCCGTAGGACCCGTGGGACCCGTAGGACCGGTGGGACCTTCGTCACCTTGCACGCCCTGCGTGCCCGCTGTTCCTTGGGGACCCGCGTCGCCCTGCGGACCGGTAGGACCCGTAGGACCCGTGGGGCCCGTAGCGCCTTCCGCGCCCGCTGCGCCGGCAGGACCTGTATCGCCTTGCGGACCTGTGGGGCCGGTAGGACCCGTTGCTCCCTCCGCGCCCGCTGCACCTTGGGGACCCGCGTCACCCGTGGGACCGGTAGGACCCGTGGGTGCGGTGACTTATGGGATTTGTTTGTTCGTCTGCCCGCGGAAGTCCGCAGGCGCGTTCGAGATAAATTTGTAGTAGATGTGGATCTCGCGCGGCTTGTCGCCCTCCGTCTTTTCACCCACGGTGATAAATTCGATGAGCTGCAGACACATTTCTCGCGTCAGTTCCTCGCACCTTGCGTATCGTTTCAGGCGGGCTATGTACGCCTCAACTTCCGCGTCGATGCCGTCCGCTTCGGCGAGCCGCGCTTCGATCTCCGCGATCTTGCGTTCGGCGGCTTCCTTCTCCGCCTGATACTTTTCGCAAAGGCTTTTTAACACGCTCTCGGGCAAAGCTCCCAGCACCTTTTCTTCAAAGGCAGACTGAATGAGTTTATCAAGCTCTGCAAGCCTGTCTTGAAGCGACCGCAATTGCTTTTCATCGGACAGCCTATTTCGCTCGCCGCGCTTGGCGCGTTCCCGCAAAAAGCGTTCTTTCGCCGCCGCCTCGTCCAGTTCCACCTCGCCCAGTATGGCGCGGATGTCGCTCAAAACGATGCCCTCGATCTGCCTGTCGGTGATGGCGTGGGAAGTGCAGTACTTCTTGCCGACGTCGATGTAGCGGCGGCACAGATAGTAGTTGCAGACGCCCCTGCGCTGCCCGCCCGACTTGAATTTGAGCTTACAGCCGCAGTCGGCGCAAAAGAGCAAGCCCGAAAGCGGATGCACCTGGTTTCCCTTGTCTGCTCTGCCGCGCGAAACGGATGCGCGCATTGCCTGCACCTTTTCCCAAGTTGCGCGGTCGACGATCGCTTCGTGCGCGTTCTCCTTGACGACGTGTTCGCTTTCGGGAACGTTGAGCACCTTATGGTTCTTGTAGGAAAAGCGCGT
>CALWKO010000023.1 GCA_944381275.1 uncultured Clostridia bacterium
GAATAGTTGTTCATGGATAAATTGCATATCTGCCAAAAAATATCACTTTTCGGAAGTAACGTAACTTTCGCTTTTTTTCTTACATTTATCTTCCGAAAAATATCACGATTTTTTCAAGTCGCCACCCGTAGCCGTCCCCAAAGGGACACATTTTCTTAAAATGCTTGCTTTCAGCGATGGGATTTTTGTGCAGGTTTGTGCAAGGCGTCGCGCGGTCGTAGTCACCTACGACAAGTCGGCGCATTGTGCAAAACTGCCGAAAAGACCGCGCTCAAAGTGCCCCTTTTGGGGACGGCTACGGGTGTGCTTCGCAAATAATTACTTTGCGACTTGAAAAAATCATTCATAATAGCTCCCCCCTTTCCCGCCGTCCAGCCACAGCTTTATACCGCCTTCTTTCAAGGTGCGCTTTACGTCGATTATGCGCTGGTTGGACGAGCCGCGAAAGCGGAGCTTTATATCCTTTAATTCTTCAACAAATTTGCCGTCGACGAGGATGTCGATATACGAGAGCATCTCGGACGTGTATTGCGTGTACGCCGCGCCGCCCTCAACGAGGTCTTTTTCCAGGGTGTAGCCGGTGTAGCACCACACGCTCTTTTGGGGAAAGCGCGCCCTCACCTTGCGCAAAAGAAGGGTGACGCACTCTTGATTTTTCGGATCGAAGGGCTCGCCGCCCAAAAGGGAAAGCCCCGCGATAAAACTGTGGTCGAGGGCGGTGAGGATCTCTTCTTCCGTTTGCTCGGTAAATTTCTCGCCGTAGTCAAAGTCCCATGCCTCCGCGTTGAAGCACCCCTTGCAGCGGTGATTGCACCCGCTCACAAAGAGGGAAACGCGAACGCCGGGACCGTTGGCTACATCAAATTTTTTTATGGTTGCGTAATTCATATCACAGGTGCAACACGCGCGCCTTTATCTCCTTGGTCTTGCCCAAATTCCAGAAGTTTTCGCCCAGATAGCCGCAAGTACGGCGGGTGACGTTCATCTTCCTGTGGTCCTTGTTGTGGCAGTTGGGGCATTCCCACTCGTTGTCGTCGTTTATCATTATCTCGCCGTCGTAGCCGCACACATGGCAGTAGTCGCTCTTGGTGTTGAACTCGGCGTATTGAATGTTGTCGTAGATGAACTTGACGACTTCGCGCATCGCCTCCAAATTGTGCTGCATGTTGGGTATCTCCACATAGGAGATGCAGCCGCCGCTGGATATCTTTTGGAACTGCGCTTCAAAGGCAAACTTGCTGAAGGCGTCTATGTGTTCCCTCACGTCCACGTGGTAGGAGTTGGTGTAATAGCCCTTGTCCGTCACGTCCTTGATCGTGCCGTACTTTTCCTTGTCGATGCGGGCAAAGCGATAGCAGAGCGATTCCGCGGGGGTGCCGTAGAGGGCGAAGCCTATGTTGGTCTCCTCCTTCCACTTGTCCGTGGCGGCGCGCAGCCTGTTCATCACGCGCAGCGCGAACTCCTCGCCCTTGGGGGAAGTCTGCGTTTCGCCCGTCATGAGTTTGGTCACCTCGTAAAGCCCGATATAGCCGAGCGAGATGCTGGAATATCCGCCGTAGAGCAGTTTGTCGATCGTTTCGCCCTTGTCAAGGCGCGCGATCGCGCCGTACTGCCAATGTATGGGGGAAACGTCGCTCTTAACGCCCTTCAACGCATTGTGGCGGCACATGAGCGCTTCAAAGCAGAGCTGCAGCCTTTCGTCCATCAGCTTCCAGAATTTTTCCTCGTCCCCTTCCGCCGCCAAGGCTATCTGCGGCAGGTTGATGCTCACCACGCCCTGGTTGAACCTGCCCTCGAACTTGTAGTTGCCGTTTTCGTCCTTCCACGGGGAGAGGAAGGAGCGGCAGCCCATGGGGCTGAACACGTTGCCCTCGTAATTCTCCCTCATCTTCTTGGCGGAGATGTAGTCGGGATAAAGGCGCTTGGAAGAGCACTTAACCGCAAGCTCGGTGACGTAGTCGTATTTGCCGCCCTTCAAGCAGTTGTGCTCGTCGAGCACATATACGAGCTTGGGGAATGCGGGGGTGATATACACGCCCTTTTCGTTCTTTATGCCCTCGTAGCGCTGGCGCAGGATCTCCATGATTATCTGCGCGTTCTCTTCGATGTATTCGTCGTCCTTGTCCAAATAGAGGAACAAGGTGACAAAGGGGGACTGACCGTTGGTGGTCATGAGCGTGTTTATTTGATATTGTATCGTCTGCACGCCGGCGCGCAGCTCTTCCTGTACCCTGTCTGCAAGCAGAGTTTCCATCTTCTCATCGGAAATATCGGGGAAGATCTCCTTGTAATGCTTGCGGAACTTCTCCTTGCTGCGCCTTAAATACTTGCCCAAATGGCGGATGTCCACCGACTGCCCGCCGTACTGCGAGCAAGCCACCGCCGCAATTATCTGCGTGGTGATGGTGCATGCCACCTGGAAGCTCTTGGGACTTTCGATGAGTTTGCCGTTCATTACAGTGCCGTTATCCAGCATGTCGCCTATGTTTATAAGGCAGCAGTTGAAGATGGGCTGAATAAAGTAGTCCGCGTCGTGGAAGTGCAATATGCCTTCGTCGTGCGCCTTGGCTATCTTTTCCGGGAGCAGTATGCGGCGGGTGAGATCCTTAGAAACCTCGCCTGCTATAAGGTCGCGCTGGGTGGACGCCGCCAAAGCGTTCTTATTGGAATTTTCCTCCATCAAATCCTTGTTGGAGTTGCGGATAAGTCCCAAAATCGCCTCGTCCGTGGTGTTCGCCTTGCGGATGAGCGCGCGGGTAAAGCGATAGATGATGTACTTTTTGGCGAGCTCGTAGTGCCCGTATGCCATCAAGCGCTCCTCTATTATGTCCTGGATGTCCTCCACCAGCATGCGCTTGCGGTTCTTGTGCTCGATAAATTCGAGGATCTCCTTTATCTCCTTGTCGGTCGCGCGTTCGCTCTCTTCCACGTCCGCATTCGCTTTGCCTATGGCAACGGCTATCTTGGTCCTGTCGTAATCGGCAAAAGTGCCGTCTCTTTTAACAACTTGCATAAGTCCGCTCCTTATCTTGAAAAAACTGTAACTAGAATACAATATATTGTGTGTAAAGTCAATCACTTTTCCCACATCTTGCGATTTTTTTCAGTCGAATTATTTCTCAAACGCTTGTGAAAAATAAGATTATTCGCCATTGCGCCATATAAAAAACCCGTCGTTATTCCCCGCTCTTCTGCATTTTTTAAAAAGTGCGTGAAAACGCTTTACAACTTTAATGCGATAAAGTATAATAATGATACGGTTTGATAAAGTATATATAATAACCATATATATAAATAGACAACTGAAAGAGGTATTATTATGAAAAAGAAGATTATTGTCGCTCTTATCCTCGTGGCGGTGTGCCTCACCGCCGTGCTCGGCGCCGCGGCTTGCTCCAACACCGAGCTTGTCGGCTTCGACATCGAGCTTGCCACCGCCGTCGCGCAGGATTTGGGCGTGGACGTGGAGTTCGTGCAGATCAACTGGAACACCAAGGAAAACGAGCTGGAATCCAAGAACGTGGATCTGCTGTGGAACGGCATGACCATCAACGCCGAACGCGAAGCGGCGTGGGAGATAAGCGAGCCTTACATGATCAACGAGCAAGTCGCCATCATCAGGAAGGCGGACGAGAGCAAGTTCGACACGCTCGACAAGATGCTCGCTTCCAACAAGTGGGCGGCTGAAAGCGGCAGCGCGGGCGCGAAGCTCATCGATGAACTCGGCGCAACGCTCATCGGCGTAAACGCTCAAATCAGCGTGCTCACCGAACTCAATGCCGGCACCGCGGACATCGGCGTTATGGACAGCGTTATGGCGGGCTACTACATCAACGAATCGGGCAGCACCTACTCTTCCACCCTCATGATCTCTCCCGTGAAGATAGCCACCGAGGACGAATATTACGGCATTGCCGCACGCAAGGGCGAAGTCGCGTTTATGGACAAGATAAACACCTCCTTGGACAAGCTGTGGGATAACGGCACCATAGGAAAGATAGCGGAAAAGTACGGCCTCACCGACGTGCTCGTGCCCATCGACTACACCTCTCAGTGGGATTCCATCTCCGATAAGTCCAGCTGGGATTACATCACCTCCAAGGGCAAGATAGTCATCGGCTACACCCTGTTTGCTCCCATCGCTTACGAAGTGGAAGCGGCTTAACATACAAAAAAATACACTGCGGGGGCGCGCTTTGCGCCCCCTTTTGAGGTAATATATGACTTTAACCCTGCAGCAAGCCACCCTCCGCCTTTTGGAAGGTTTCGGAAACACGGTGCTGCTCTTTGAGCTCACCCTGGTGCTTGCCATACCTTTGGGGCTTATAGTATGCGCCTGTTCCACCTCGCGCTTTAAGCCCCTTGCTTACCTTTTTAAAGCCATCATCTGGGTGGTGCGCGGCACACCCCTCCTTTTGCAAATCATCGTGGTCTTTTACGGCCCCGGGCTCTTGTTCGACATTCAGTACAGCGAGCGCATGACGGCGCTTGTGATAGCCTTTACCATCAACTATTCCTGTTATTTTTCCGAAATATACCGCAGCGGCATTCAAAACCTCCCGCGCGGGCAGTACGAAGCGGGATATGTGCTGGGCATGACGCGCATGCAGATCTTCTTCCGCATAATCATGCCGCAGATGATAAAGCGCATTCTGCCGCCCATGAGCAACGAGATAATCACCCTGGTAAAGGACACTTCCCTTGCGCAGATAATCTCCGTATCCGAGCTTGTTTTGACCGCCTATAACCTGCAAAATACCTATGCCGTGATATGGCCGCTCTTCTACGCGGGGGCGTTCTACCTCATATTCAACGGCATTTTGACCCTGCTCTTCGGCTACTTGGAGAGAAAACTCAACTACTATAAGGTGTGACATGGAAGAAAAATCTGTTAAAAATATCTCTGCCGCCCCTTATTTGAAGGTGGAGGACATATACAAAAACTTCGGCGCAAACAAGGTGCTCAAGGGCATCTCCTTCGACTTAAACAAGGGGGAGGTGCTGGCAATAATCGGCTCTTCCGGCAGCGGCAAGACAACCCTTTTGCGCTGCATAACCTTTTTGGAACGCGCGGACAGGGGCGTGCTCACCGTGGGCGACAACGTGCTCTTCGACATGTCTAAGGTGAAGATGGAAGACGGCACCCTGTCTTCTTCCCTCTCCTCTCCGCTGTGCAAGGGGGTAAGATATATCGCCTGCAATCTGCGCTATGTAAGGAGCGTGACCGGTCCGCTCGCCCGCTTTGAGGGCGACGCAAAGCGCGAATTCACTCTGCCCGTAACGGACAAGGCGGAGGATTTGGCTCAATTTATGAAAAATCCCCTCCTCTCCCGCGGACTGCGCAAAGCCGCGGAGGAGATATACAAATCCCGCCGCAGGAGCGAACTCATCGCACAGTCTTTGGAAGAAGCCAAGCAGCGCGCCATGCGCGGGGAAGCGCAGGAGAAAAACTCCGTCAATCCGGAAAATGTCATCCGCGCCGAGCTTAAAGCCATCCGCGCGGACATGAAAGCCGCCCTTGAGGATATGTTCGCTTCGCAAAATGCGGAAGATTACGCCGCCATTTTGAACACCAAGGACGTGCCCGAGCACATCTTAAAGCGCGCCCGCGCAAAGTACACCGCCTGCGGCGGCAAGGATATGGGCGCGGCCATCTCCGCCGAGCAAGCCAAGGCGAACAAGGAACAATTCCGCCTCGAGCGCAAGCAAGGCGCGCTAGAGCTTAAAAAGATGAACTCCGCCGCCTATATCCGCAGCAAACGCCTGCACTTCGGGCTGGTTTTTCAATCCTTCAACCTCTTCCCGCAGTACACGGTTTTGGATAACATCACCCTAGCTCCCCGCCTTATGATCCGCGAAGAGCTGAAGATGCTTTCCCTGTTTGCCAAGGCGGAGCGCGCGCAAGCGGAAGGTCAAACAGAGCGGGCTCGGCGCCTGCGCGGTAAGGCGGACATAATCGCCCAAACGCTCGCCAAAGAAGACGTGGAAGCGGCGCGCAAGACGGCGCGCGAATGCGCCGCCGCGGGCGGAAAACCCGACAAGTACGAGTACGCCTCCCGCCGCCGCGGCGAGATAGAACGCTACGCCTATACCCTGCTCGAACAGGTGGGGCTTGCCGACAAGGTGCGCTCCTACCCCTGCGAACTTTCGGGCGGACAGTGCCAGCGCGTAGCCATCGCCCGCGCGCTCGCCATGCGCCCCAACATCCTGTGCTTCGACGAGCCCACCTCCGCCCTCGACCCCGAACTCACCGGCGAAGTGCTCAAAGTCATCAAGGGGCTTAAATCTTCCGACCGCACCATGATAGTAGTCACTCACGAGATGGGCTTTGCCCGCGACGTGGCGGACAAAGTGCTCTTCATGTCCGGCGGCGTGGTGGAAGAATGCGGCACCCCGGAGGAAGTGTTCGACCACCCGAAGAGTGAAATAACGAAAGCTTTCCTAAATAAGTATTAAGCGGAAGAAAGAAGGGATGAAGGGTAGCGCGGTTTACAACCGCCGTTACCCTTCTTCCTTCCGCTTGCTGAGGGGAAACCCTTCCATTGAAAACAACTTCACATCTACGAACAACGTAATCTATACCGCGGGTGGCTCTGCCGCCCGCTAATTGTTTTCTGCGTCACGGTTTTCCCCTCTTTTTGCGGCACACTCAATCTCGTAGCGCACTAATCTTAGCCGCAAAAATTCACCCTTTCCGTCCCGTCGCTTCACAAGGTGCGCTCACCGAAAAGCGCGGTTTTCGGTGGCGGGTATTTACACTTACTAATCTCTCCGTCATCACTTTTATTTATGTCCTGCACGCCATTCGCAAGCAAGATTTCTCCATGAACAGCAATAACGCTCCGACGGCGCGGCTCTGCCGTGCCGCGGCATTGCTTGCCCCCTCGCGGTTTCCCCTCAGCAAGCGGAAAATGAAAGGGTAACGGCGGTTGTAAACCGCGCTACCCTTCATCCCTTTTATTTTCCGCTTAAAGCGCAGCGTCTATGAGATGCGGATAGTGATCCGTCATGGAATCCTCCGCGTTTTCGCAGTCAAAAAAGGGCGTAGTCACGATAAAGAATTTGAGCGGAGTTATGTCGCCCTTGATGAGGATGTGGTCCCAAAGTCCGTCCTTATGTTCTTCCACGTATTGCTCGTCATAGGCTTTTTCTATGCTGTCCAAGTAGTCGAGGCGAGCGTCCTTTGTGCCGGTGACTTCGAGCAGGTCGGAGTAGTTGGAGCCGGCGCCGTAATCTTCGCCGACGAGCACGTTGTAATCGCCCATGGCTATTACGGGCACGTTATATTCCTGAATTATCGCGTTTATGCGCTCGGCAAGTTCGGCTATTTGAGCGGTGCGATATTCCACCTTCTTTTCTTCCGTACCCAAATCGAAGTGGGTGGAAGTGGCGGCAAAGCGCTTTCCGCTCTCCTTTATCTCAAAAACGCCCCACGCCACGGCGTGGCAGCCGCTGGAATCGCGCTTGGAATATTTTTCCACGCCGCTATCCAGCAGGGTGAGCGTGTTTTTGTTGTACATCAGGTTGGTCTTGATGGATTTATCGTGCACGAGCGCATACGTATCTTCCACCCGCTCGGGAAAATACTTATACCAATCCGAGCACATCTCCTGCAAAGCCGCCACGTCGGGCGCATAATGGCGGGTGAACTCCTCCATCATCTGCGTGCGCGGGTATACGGGAGTGCCTCCCCACGATTCCATATGCACGAGCACGTTTACCGACATGGCGCGCACATCCGTGCCCTTCGCCCGCGCGTTGTCCTGCTCGCGCAGTTCGTCAAATGCCCAATCGGGGATATGATCTATGCTTGCGCATGCCACCAACACCCCCGCGCATAGCGCAATGAGCACTGCTAGGGCGGCTATCAATATAAAACGCTTTTTCATAATCGCTCCTTATCGTTGAATACATCTCTATTTTACCGCGCAAAAAGCCTCCCGTCAATACCGAACGGGCGAATTAAGTTAAAATGCGATTAAATCCGCCGCACTTATAAAAAAACAGAGAATTTCGCAATTTTATTTGACAAACTTAAAAGAAAGTGCTATAACACCTTTTGATAAAAGAAATTTTATCAATATGGAGGCAACTAGTATGACAACCAGAGCAGAAAAACAACATGAACTCGACATAATGAAATGGAACGACAGCGTAGAACGCGGTCACGACAGCTGCGGAAGCTACGACTTCTGCGCCGACTGCGACAAGAGCGAAACTTATCCTTGCGCATACGCCTTTGAAAAGCACAGCGCCGCTAAAAAGCCCGCCGCAAAACCCGCCGCAAAGAAGACGGAAGCGGCCGCAAAAAAGCCCGCCGCTAAAAAGAGCGCAAAGAAGAGCAAGTAACAATTCATTTGTGCAAAAAAAAGAAAGGACTCGCACGAGCCCTTTCTTTTTTGCGGATGAATAACCTGTATGAGCCGACTTCCTCTCTTAAAATCGGTTTTAATGAGCAAATAGTCATTCTCTATCCTTTTAATTGCAGCCGAAAGTACTCTATTACCGCATTAACTGAATTGTATATGGCAACCTCATATGATTGTTCTTTTATTTGTTAAGTAAATGTTGCATTAGCAATGTTTTAGTGATATAATTTTAAGGTAGGGAGGTTAATATGAGGAAAGTCATCAGTTTCTTTTTGGCGTCTTCTATAAACGATGTGCATATTGACAGATTGGAAATAGGAGATTTTGTAAATCAGCTTAACTGTATTTATGAATCCAAGAACATATTTATTAAACTTTATAAGTGTGAAAGCGACTCTATTTCTCACGCTATTCAAACAGGCGGTAGCCAAGAGGCACTTGACGACATTATAAGAAACTCTGACCTTTGTTTTGTAATCTTCTGGAAAACCGTAGGCGAATATACACAACATGAATTAGATGTGGCATTAAAGGCATTTGCGGCACACAATAGCCCTAAAATAATAGTATATTTCAAAAAATTACAGCCGGAAGAAACAATTCCCGAAGATATCAAGAGGATAATGAAAATTATCGACAATGAACTCCTACACTATCATAGGGAATATGATCATATTGATACTTTAAAACTCGGAATAATAACCCAACTTCAAGTTAATGGTTTTGTAGATGCCGATCTCCACGTTGAAAACGGATCTCTCATAAGCGAGAATCAAAGCGTTCTTCCTATCAAAAACATCCCTCTTTTCACTGACAAAAACTATGTTGCCTTACTAAAAAAACATGATGAGTTAAAAAAACGCAGGGATCTATTGAAAATCGAATACATGAAAAATCCAACAAATCTCAGGCTATACAGGGAACTTTCCAAATGTTCGAAAGAATGTGACCGTGCGAAAGAAGATTTGGATGAAATAGCTGAAAATATTCTTGATATGAATATGCAAATAGCTACTTTTACCACCAACGGAAAGGACTTGTCTGAAAATCTGCGTATCGCCATCAAATTATTTGATGAAGGAGATTATGATGGCGTTATTGATCATCTTTCAACCGAAGATCTTGACGAGGGCTTTCATCGTCTTAACGATATGGAACAAGATATAAATAAAGCTCGCTTAGGACTTATCGAAGAATACAAATTACGAATTCTTGCTCTTAAAGCAAAAGCAATGTGGGCGGAAGTTTACGAATCTTATGAAAAAGTAGTCGCTCAGATAATCGATAAGCCGGGAGTACCCAAAACTATCGTTTATGAATACGCTACCTTCCTTTTTGAGCAAAAAAATTATAGACAATGCATCAAAATAGGTCAAGAACTTGAATCTGTGTTGAATGATCACTACACTTCATTAAGCCCTGAAATTGTTGCGTCTTTGCATAATTTGTTGGGCGAAGCTTGTTTTTGCAATAAAGACTTTCAGCTCTCTCTGCATTATCTTGATATGGCGCTTAAAGAAAGCCAAGCATTACCCGAAGCCAGCAAAGGCCGAACCTGTTTGATCGCTGAATCAAGCTATAATCTTGCAAGGCTTTATTATGCCCTTACGGATTACGCTCAATCTGAAAAGCTTTTTAAGCAATCTCTTGTTTTGTTTGATGCCGGCAATGACTCCGGCGACAGCCAATTTAAGAAATCCCTTGCATCGGAAGAACTTGCTCTTTTGTATTATCAGACAAATAAACATGCACTAGCGGCAGAAATGTATGCGGATTCAATAAATATATTTTCCTCTTTGGCCGCGCTGTCTCCGGACAAATACAACGAATACGTTGCCGATGCAAGCAAACGACTGTCTCGCTTATATTGCGCTATAATCAGACATAGAAAAACTGACTTATATTTTATTCCTGCCCTTCAAACAAAAAACTTTCTGATACAAAGTGGCGGCAACGCTTTTGCCGATTATATTATTGAAGTTTGCAATTTTCTTTTACACTCCTTTGCAAAGTACAAAAACTTTGCAGAAAAAATAGTCAACGCCAAATCTTTTCTTGAGGGCGCCCTCAAGAATTACTCTTCTTATGATAAAACTGACTTTATCCAAGATATGTCTTTTTACAGTAAACACTTCGACATATCCGAAATCAATAACTTGTGTGACAAAGCACTGTCTATTTATGATAATTTAGCCAAATTGAATCCCGAAGCCTATGAGGAAAACGTATCGGAAATTTTAACTCTCAGGGGTGAATTCTATACTTTGACGGCACAATACGATAAAGCTTTTCAATCATTCGACAACGCCGAAAAATTACAAAGCAAATTTCTCGATTCTGAAAATAATAATACTACTCGCCTTGCCATTGCCTCAATCTTATGCTATAAAGCATATTTATGTGAGCAAACCGATAATATCAAAGCTATACAATATTACATAAAGGCTATTGAAACATATCGAGATTTTAATACTGTCGATAATCATGCTTTTGATAACGAACTTGCCAGAACCTTATGTAGTCTCGGAAACGCATATGCAAAATTTGCAGACAAGGAGCGCGCCTGGCATTGTTATTCGGAATCCATCATTATTTATCTGCAACTATATGCAAAAAGTCCCAAAGCTTTTATTGATCGCGTGATAAATACTATCGGTAATATTATTCATCTGCTTTATCCGGATGATGAACAAAATAAGATGTCTTGTATTTTGAAAAAAATCTGACATTGCTATTTACTGCCTATATTCCACCTCGCTTTGAATAATTTATTTCTTTCAGAAATAAATTATATATGGTAAAATATCGATAAAACATGTGGCATCTAATTAAATCAAATATATAATGCCTTGATAACGCTACGCCTTGAAAGCACCGCAGAGAAGTGCCATTATGCTGGGAAAGGAGCGTGGGACGCTCCACCCCTTAACCGCCTTGCAATAACTTTAACTATCTTCTATTAAAATATCTTCGCAATTATTTTCAATAAAACACCTTGGTAACGCCGCTTTTATCAGTTATAAATAAAGCGCGGCAAAATCGCACTTTTGTGGGGCGTATCCTTGAGAGAGGCGACTGCCTCTCGCCCAAGCGGAGCGATGGGACGGAAAGGGTGGCGGGGTGACCCCGCTGTCTTTAAGCCCTGAAGAGATTTGGTCTTTGCTATATACTTTTCGTCTTTGAATTGCGTTTTTAGTTGCGGCAAAAATATATTCGCTACCCTGTCCAGGCGTGCCGCAAAAAGAGGGGAAACCGCGGCTCAAGCGGAGCGAATGGCGGGGTTTCCCTTTAAATAAGCGGAAAACGAAAATGCAGATACCGTTGAAAACGGTACCCGCCTTATCCTTTTTGTTTTTCGCTTAATAAGGCAACGCATAGGGGCGGTTATATGGAGCGCCCTCGTCAAATAATTAAATTTATAACCGCTTTAACGCCGCGCCTTGAAAGCACCGCAGAGAAGTGCCCTTATGCTAGGAAAGGTGCAAAAATCGGAAATGAGCGTACTCCCTGTACGTGATTTTTCGATTTTTGTGCCTTGACAACGCAGAAGGGTGCTTATATGCGGCGCCCTCGTGCAAAGAATAATCATAAACAAAAAGGCAGACACAGCTCAACACCGCCTCTGCCCTTGTCCTTTTTGTGGTTGATTATTCTTTGCTTTTTCTCTTCTCCTCCGCTTCGAGGCTCATCTTATAGAGCCTCACAGACCCGTCGATGGTCTTTTCCTTGGCGGACTTGCCGTAGTTGTCTACGTCGACCATGTTGCGCATGCCGTGGTGGAGGCAGAGGGCGCCGTTGATGCAGCCGCCGTCGCATGCCATGCCTTCGAAGAAGTTTTCCGCTGCCCTGCCCATTTTGAGTTTGAGCAGGTTCATGCGGCATTGGTCAATGCCGCTCATGGCGATGGGCACGATGCCCTCAACGCCCATGCTCTCGCCCACGGCGCGAATGCCTTGGGCTATGCCGCAGGATTTTGCGAAGATCCTGCCGTAATAAGAGGCGTTATCGAGCGGAGTTGCTTCAAGGGACGCCACGTCGATGTCGCGGGCGTCGAGGAAGGCTTGCAGCTCTTCAAAGGAGATGACGCAGTCGATTGCGCCCTCTGTTTTGGGCATTCTGAACTCCATCTTCTTAGAGGTGCAAGGTCCGATAAACACCACTTTGGCGGTGGGATCGGTGCGCTTGATTATGTTCGCCGCCTCTACCATGGGTGACTTGCTTGAGGAGATATATTGCCTGAGTTCGGGGAAGTTCTTTTCCACGAACATCACGAACGACGGGCAGCATGAAGTGGTCATAAGGCGCTTTTCCTTGAACTCCTCCGCTTCGTGATAGAGCACCACGTCCGCGCCCAGCGCCGCTTCCGTCACCTGATGGAAGCCGAGCTTTTTAATGCCGGTGATGACCTGCTCGATTGCCGCGTACTTGAACTGGCTGACGATGGCGGGGGCGATAACGGCGTGCACCTTGTACTTGGTATTGTTTTCCGAACCTTGAAGTATGTCGATACAGTCCATGATAAAGGACTTATCCTGGATGGCGCCGAAGGGGCATTGATATACGCACGCGCCGCACATGATGCACTTGTTCATGTCGATACGCGCTTTTTTCTCCTCGTTCATGGTGATCGCCTTCACCTTGCAACTCTGCACGCAGGGGCGCTGCTGGTGGATGATGGCGTTATAAGGGCAGCTCTGCACGCACTTGCCGCACTCGATGCACTTTTCCTTGTCGATGACGGGCTTGTTGTTTACGATGGTTATCGCGCCCTTGGGGCAGCTTTGCATGCACATATGATTGAGGCAGCCGCGGCAAGCGGGAGTGACGTAGATGCCGCCCACGGGGCATTCGTCGCACGCTTCGTCGATTACTTCTATCACATTGGGATTGGACTTGTCGCCGCCCAAACCGAGCTTGATGCGCTCTTGCAAAATGGCGCGCTCCTTGTATATGCAGCAACGCATGGTGGCCTTGGGTCCGGGCACTATCTTTTTGGGAATTTCCGTGTATATATCGGTCATATCCCCTTCGTAGCGCCTGCGAATGAGCTCCTTGAGAACTTGGTACTTGAGCTCTTGGATCTTTGTGTCGAACTTGTTGAACATAACTCTACTCCTGCCTCTTTTTACTCCATAATTTTCCCGAGATTATGATCAGATTTGCTTTTGCTCTATTATTTTGCCGCTCTCTATGTCCTTAAGCGTGAGCGTGCCGCCCTCCAGCATGAGGTAGCTGTGCGCGGTGCCCTCCTTGGGCAAGGTGACGGAGCCGGGGTTGGCCACGGTCACATCCCCAACCTTTACGATAAAGCCCGTGTGCACATGCCCGTAAAGCAGCGCGTCGCCGCAAGCGGGCGGCAGATTGTCCTTGTTGAAGATATGCCCGTGGGTGAGGGTTATCCTCTTGCCGCCTTCCAGGATGACGCCCTCCTCCGCAAAGTGAAATTGCGAGATGAGCGTATCCACCTGACTGTCGCAATTCCCCTTGATGACCATCAAGTTCTCCTTCATGGAGTTGAAAACTTCCGCCGCTTTGAGCGGAGCGTACTCCTTGACGTTTTCTATGGGGTTGCGCGGACCGGGGTTATATATATCGCCCAGCAGCACGAGCAGCTGAGCGCCCTCGCGCTCATAGGTGCTCTTTATCATCTTTGCATAGTAGGACGAGCCGTGCACGTCCGAAGCTATCATTATCTTCATAACCGCCTCAATTATATTCTATCTCCACCCGTTTGCCCATCTTGCGCAAGTTGTCCGCAAGGCGTTCCACGAGCTTTAACTTCATGGTTATATCTATCGGCAAGCCCTTGTGCGCGATGTTCGCGCTCTGCCCCACGAGGAAATGCACGCTCGTGGCTTGCTCAAAGAGCAGATTGGCAAGCAAGGAAGCGCCGTCCTTCTTGTCGTAATACTTGGGCGAGAGGTCGGAGATGGAGTTGTACTTCTCCGCAAGCTCCAGCAGGCGCCTGAGCGTTATCACGCCCTCCGTGGTCACGTCTATGCCGTCGATATGCCCGATGGGCGGGATGTCCTTATCCACAAAATCGAGCACGGTATCCACCTTGGTGCCCAAGTGCCGCGCCACTATTTGGGAAGTGGTTCCGCCGCACACCGCCTTTTTGCCCTCGTAGCTCATCAGCTTGTCCACGCAATAGTCGTCCATGTCCTTATTCACCGGCGCACCGACCATTATAGCAACATTCAAACTTTTTCGCAACTTTACGGCGGCAACTGTAGTATCGTCGCCCGGTTTATCCATGTAAAGGTCGTTGCACGCGCCCGCGAGCAGGCACGCCACCGCCTTTGCGGTCATGCGCGGAGTGACGGATTTATTCAAAAAGTCCATCACCTCCGGCCGCTGCCAGCCGAAGTTGAGCAGCATTCCTATGCCGGCATGGATGACCCCGTCGCTCATAAAGACGATTATGTCGCCCTCTTCCAGGTTCAAGCTGCTCTTATACACCTTTTTGCCCAGCACGGTGAGCTCCTGCCGCTCGAAGTCCTCGCACTTGCCGCGGTGGTAGTATATGGCGGGCGGATTGTCGAATTCAAACATCACGCCCTTGCCGTTTGCGTCGATGTGCACCACGGTAAAGGTGGCATACGCCACGCCGCGCACCTTGCACACGGGCAGCGTTTCCAGAATAGTCTCCACGCAGTCTTCTATAGAGATCTCGTTTGCCACCATCGTGCACAATATCTTGGAGGTGAGCATGGAGAGGATGTTGGCTTTAACGCCGCTGCCCATACCGTCGGCAAGCACCACGGTGGTGTTTTCGCCGTCCGAGTATATCTGCACGTTATCGCCGCACAGTTCTTCTCCCGCCTTGTTCAGCGAGGTATAGCCGTACTCGATATCAAGTGACATCCTCGCCGTCCTCCTCGCGCTTGAGCATGCTCTTCAATTTGAGCAGAGCCACCTTGGTTTCCGCCGTCGTTTCACCCAGCAAGGAGGCTATCTCCTGCGCCACGCGCATCTGCTTCATTATGACTTCGTCCGTGGTAGCGAGCGTTTCGGAAGTCAGCTGGTGCAGCTTTCCTTCGTATTGCTTTTCGTCCGTGATGTCCTTATAAAGAGCGAAGAGCACGTTGTGTTCTTTCAGCACCACGGCGTTTATCTCCACGTATCTGCCCGTCTTTTTCACGAACTCGCACTTGCGGGTGAAGCCCGTCTTCGCCTCGTACGCCGCGATATATTCGCTGGGGTCGGCAAAGTCCACGAGCAGCATACCCTTGGGATCGCTTTGAGTAACGCCGAACATCTTCTTGGCGGCGTTGTTCATCTGCAGCACGCGCATATCCCCGTCCAGCACGAGTATGCCGTTGGGGCTGTTTTGTATTATCTCATACGAGAGCGACTCCGCGCGCTGGCGCATATAGGGAAGGCACATGGATATGTCGGCAAAGCCGTTTGCCACAGCCCATGCCT
This sequence comes from uncultured Clostridia bacterium, assembly GCA_944381275.1. Lineage (GTDB taxonomy): Bacteria > Bacillota > Clostridia > Christensenellales > UBA3700 > Alloclostridium. Next base: position 15,798 of record CALWKO010000023.1, read on the forward strand.
TTTGGCGGCAGGATTCGTATCCGCAGGCGCCGCAATTGAGCTGATTTTCCGGCTTATCCCTGCCCGTTTTTGCCATTATCTTGAGCAGGCGCTCCTCGCTCACGTCAAAGCCGCTTGCGCGCAAACGCTTGTGGATATGGCGCATGCCCTGCAAGTCCTCTTCCTTAAAGGCGGGCACCTTGCAGCCGCCGCTGCCGGCATAGCCGCGCACCGCCTCGTTCGCCTTGATAGCTCCGCCCTTGTTGCGGATGGCGCACGGCCCGTTTATGCACGCGTATTCGCAGGCGTTCATCTCGATGAACACCCCGTCCATATCCTCTATGTTTTCCAGCACTTCCTTGCAGCGCTCCACGCCGTCCACGGCGAGGTATTCATAGCCTTCCGGCAGTTTATCGAAGGACTTGATCATGCCGCGCGGTATGGGGAAGTAGCGCGCCCTAAGCCCGTCTGCGCCCTCTTCCAAATTCTCCGCGCCCAGGGTGACGCACTTGTCGCGCATCATCTCAAGCGTCTCTTCGAAGGTGAGCACGCCGTCTATTATCCCGCTCTCTTCCGCCTCACGCTTTTTGGCGATGCATGGACCGATGAACACCACCTTTGCCTCCGGATGCTCGCGCTTGAGCATGCTCCCGTGCGCCACCATGGGGGACACCACGGGCGAGAGGTATTTGAGCGCGTCCGGATAGTAGAGCTGAATGAGCCTGTTCACCGCGGGGCAGCAGGACGTTATGTAGTTGCGGTACTTGCCGCCCTCCAAATCCTGCTTGAAGCACTCCACCACCGCCGCCGCGCCGCGAGCCGTTTCCTCCGCGTCCGCAAAGCCCATCTGCTTGAGCCCGTTCCTGAGCACTTCAAAGTTGTTTATGCCCAGGCTGGACACGAACGAAGGCGCTACAGAGGCTATCACATTGCCGCCTTGCAGCAATTTTTCCACCTCCGCCCTGCCGCTGTGCACCACCTTTGCGTTCTGGTGGCACACCAGCGTGCACTTGCCGCAGAGGATGCACCGCTCTTCTATTATCGTAGCCTGATGAGTGGCGACTTCTATCGCCTTCACCGGGCAGGAACGCAAGCACCTGTAACAATCTTTGCAGTTGGCGGGCTTGAATTCCAGATACATCCCGCTGCTCATTTTTGTACCTCGGGAAGCACCCTTTCTTCAAACACCTTTTGTACGTTTTGCCCGGTAAGTCCCGTGACTATCTCGTCGTCTATCTTGATGGTGACCCCTTCGGCACAATGACCCAAGCAGAAGGACGCCTCCAAATCGACCTTGTCGCCCACGCCGTGCTCTTCTATGAGCTTTTTGAAGCCCATGATCACGTCGTAAGACCCCTTAAGATGGCAGGAACTGCCTACGCATACGCTTATTCTCATAAATCCACCCCTTAGTAGAAGTATTTTGCTATTTAGATTATATAAAAATAAGGGAGGTTTGTCAATGGTAAAATGATTTTTTCAGGGCGCGAGATAATTATAAGCCGGCTTACGCGCCCTGAAAAAATCGTGGAAATTTGCTTTTGACAACTATGACATTAAAACAAAGTGTGATAAGCAAATTTCTTTGCGCGGCGTAGAGATAAGTAACGATACCCGACCAAGTAATCAGCCTTCCTTATAAAATATATTGATACCCGATAAAGTCAGGGAGCGCAACTATTTTTACCCTCATATACAATAATTAAATACGCCGCTTTTATTAGAAGGTAAAAAGTGATATTTTTTGGCAGATAAACAATTCTCCGTGAACAACTATTCGTGTGCCAAAAAGTGGAAATTTGCTCGTCAAATTTCTTTGTGCGGCAGCAGATTATGTTGCGATACCTGAAAAGCATTTATTACTTATCCGCTTGAAAACTATCGATACCTGAAAGGTAGAGTGAGCACAACTATGCCCCTCAAACCGCAAAGCGACGAGAGGGCGCGTGATATTTTTGGACATACAGCCGCGAGCGGCGCTGTCCAAAAGTTAAGGTGCCGCAGGCGCATTTTCAACTACTTTATCTTATAGCGAAAGTTATCCACTCTACCACTATGAACTGTTTGTTTGGGCGGAGATGTAAGGGCACGTGGAGATTTGCTCATCAAATCTCTTTGCGCGGCGACAGATGCGATAACCGATACCCGATACGTCACTATTCTTTCCGCATATGAACCAGCGATTCCCGACAAAGCAGAGCAATCGCAACTATTTGAAGCGCATACATGAGCAACGCCGCGCAAAAGTTGAGGTGCCGCAGGCGCAGTGGAATTTTTATTTTAAATAAATACGTCGCTTTACTATTAAATCTAAGAATGATAGAGTGATTACTTTCGCAATAAGAACAAACAAGTGTAAACCCGCTTGCGGAGCCGCAACTTTTGGAGAGCGTTTGACGCTTGCGGCAAACAGTATCTCCAAAAATATCACGCGCCCTCTCGTCGCTCCGCGGTTTGAGGGCGCATATCACTTTTGGCGTGAGATAATTCTTCTGCGAAGATAAAAGCCTTAATGCTCATTACTTCACATCAAGGCTTTATAGATTGGCTAGCCAAAAATATCACTTTTTTGGGGTAGATATAGCGCGCTTATACTTTAATTTTTATCCCCAAAAAAATATCACGATTTTTGAGGGACGCTATCGCTACGCAAAAAGTAATTTGCGTCCCTCAAAAATCATTCATAGACCTCCCCGCTCACGCTGCCGTCGAATACGGGGGTATATTTGCTTTCGTTTTTTTCGGGGAGTTGGATAAAGGCGTTTTGCATGCCGAGTTTTTCCGCATGAGAGAGGGCTATCTTGTATTCCAGCGGCTTTATGGGGGAGGAAAGTTCGGGGAAGCGCTTCGCCTCGCCCGCGGGGTAATACTGCCCCATAAGTGAAAAATACACGTCCTTGCCGAAGTGTTTTACCGTGCTGTCCAGCACGGCGAAGGTGTTTTGCAAGTTGCCGGGGAGCACCAAATGGCGGATTATCATCCCCTTTTGCATAATGCCGTCCGCGTCAAAGTCGTCCTCGGGCGCCAGGGAGCGCATGCATTGCAGCGCTTGAAGGGCGCGTTCGGGATAGTCGGGCGCGCGGCTGTATCTTTCCGCGGGCGCGGAGAGGGCGTACTTGTAATCGGGCAGCCATATGTCCACTATATCCTTCAAGAGCAAAATCGTGCGCTCGCTTTCGTATCCGCCGCAATTGAATACAACGGGGATAGAGGGGCGGTATATCTCCATCGCCCGCAATATGGCGCAGGCGTAATGGGTAGCTGTGACCAGATTGATGTTGTGCGCGCCGCTATCTTCCAGCAGTTTGAAGACGTCCGCCAGCTCGCGCACGCTTATCTCCCTGCCCTGCCCGCGCGAGAGGGCGTAATTTTGGCAATACGCGCATTTAAGCGAACAGCCGGAAAAGAATATCGTGCCGCTGCCGCGCGTGCCGCTTATGGGCGGTTCTTCCCAAATATGCCTGCACGCCCTGCCTATCTTCACGCTCCACGGCATGCCGCACACCCCCGTTACAAGGGCGCGGTCTGCGCCGCAGTCGCGCGGACAAAGGCGGCAGTTCATCCTATCGTTTTAAGCAGCAGGTCGGCGAGCATTATCTCGTACGCCACCTGCCCGTCCAAATCCGCAAGCGCATCCGCGCGTTTTTCCAGATTGCGCTGAGGCAGGCTATGGTTGTATTGACGGATCTTGCAGTAAGAGATAAAGGCGAAAAGCGCCGTTACGAGCATAAGCGCGCCCAGCACCGCCGCCGCTATGCCGAAGTAAAGCAGCGCGCTGTGCGCTTCCAAATAGGCGGGATCCACCGCATACATGCAGCACAGGCCCGCTATCAGAAAAATAACGCCCAAGGGGAAGGTGATCACCAGGCGGAGCACTTCCTTGGGGGCGCGGGGGTCGGGTTCGTCCAGGTAGGGGGCGAGTTCTTCGTCCTCGGCTATCCCCTCCTTAAGTTCGCCGCGCTTTATTGCGCCCTGCTCCTTCCTTGCCAGGATATTTTCCTTATACTCGGCAAGGCGCGCCCTGTCCTCCTCGTCCGCATGGGCGCACACGTCGCGCAGAAGGTCGTCGTTCCTCGCAAGCGGCACGGCGGGGGAAAATCCGTCCGTCAGCTTTATCAAAATCTCCGTATTTGCGTTCATAGCTCTCCTTTAAGCGCGCTCTTGAAAAAGTCGCCCACCTTGTTCATAAAGTCAAGGTCGGTATCAAAGACCACCTCGCGCGCGGAGTAGTGGTAGTGCACGTCCACTTCATACCTGAAATAGCTCTCGTCTTTGCCCGGCTTGCGGCGCGGCTTACCCGCCACGTCCTTTTTGATGATGTTCTCCGCCTCCACCGAGCGGGAGAGGGTGTGCCCCCTGTCCTCGTACAAGAGTTTTTGCACGCGCTTATTCGTTATGCCCTCCGCCGCTATCACGGAGCAGTCGTAGGGCACGGTGGGGTCGTCCTTGCTGTGGGCGAGAAGGACGGGACCGCCGTAAGCGTTTATGCCGGAAACAGCGGTGTAGCCCGCCTTTTTACCGTAGATGAACCGCTCGATTATCGCAAACCAGGGCATGGAGAGCACGCCTATTTTGCCCGCCATCCTCACCGCCTGGAAGCGGATGATGCTGCGCTCCTTGTTGAATCCGCTCGCGGAAGCCACCGCCACGGGCTTGTGCCCGTAGTTGAGCGCGGCGGCAACGCCGAAGCCGCTCCACGAATGCCCGTATACAAGCAGGGGCAAGCCGCCGTATTCGGGCGAATTTTCTATGTAAGTGAGTACCTTGTCGATGTCCACGTGCGCCTGAGGCAAGCCCTTTATGCCCGTGCCGGTGCTGTCGCCGCAGCCGGTGATGTCGAAGCCGAGCACTATATAGCCCTGCTCTGCAAAATAATTTATCCTGTTCAGATAGTTGCCGTGGGAGCAGCCTATGCCGTGAGATACGAGCACCACGGCGCTGCCCGTGCATTTTTCCCTGTCGCGGTATTCAAAGCACGCCAAATCCTCCTTGCCCGACTTTATCTTGAAAGCCGAGCAGTCCAGATTGGGGTAGTCCGCCGCGGTGAGCACGCCCTCCGTCTTTTCGCAGCGCTTGTTGAATAGATAGCGATACAAAAAATAGGTGGCGATGAGCGGCACCACTATCGTCCACACCAGCAGGATATAGACGATGACTATACCCGCCTGCATAAATCCTTTCATCTTTTTCATAGTTCACCCTAAAATGTGTCGTTGCCTATATTATATATTCATTTTATAAAGTTGTCAAACGAGCGGAAAAGCTTGCCCGCGCCCCGCCCTTTTGATATACTTATATCATGGATCTTCCCCAAGCGTTTCAAGACAGGATGCGCGCCCTGCTGGGCGGAGAATACGGCGCCTTTATCGCGGAGTACGAAAAACCTTCGCCGCTTGCGCTGCGCATAAACACGCTCAAAACCCGCATTGCGCCAAGCTGCTGCACCGGGCAAGTGACGTGGTGCCCCTACGGCAGATATTACGAGGGCGCGCCCGGCAAATCCCCCCTTCACGAAGCGGGAGCTTATTACATACAAGAGCCTTCCGCCATGGCGGTCGTGCAAGCCGCGGACATAAAGGAGGGCGAGATGGTGCTCGACCTATGCGCCGCGCCCGGCGGCAAGAGCACGCACGCGGCGTGCTTTTTCCCCTCCCTTTTGGTGAGCAACGAGATAGTGCCCTCCCGCGCCAAGATCCTGGCGCAGAACATCGAGCGCTGCGGCATTAAAAACGCTGCGGTGACAAGCGAATCCCCTCAAAAACTCGCCGATAAATGGGGCGGGATATTCGACGTTGTTATAGCGGACGTGCCCTGTTCGGGCGAGGGGATGTTCAGGCGGCGGGAGATAGCTGTAAGCGAGTGGAGCGAGGAAAATTGCGCCATGTGCGCGGCGCGCAGCGCGGACATAATAAGGCAAGCCGCACGCCTGACCGCGCCGGGCGGCAGGATAGTCTACTCCACCTGCACCTTCGAGCGGGCGGAAAACGAGGGCGTGATAGAGGACTTTTTGCGCGAACATCAAGAATTTACCCTCTCCCCCACGCCGATAGACGGCGTCCCCGGCATAGTGCGCGGCTTGGGCGGCATAGGGCTGCGCCTTTACCCGCACAGGGTGAAGGGCGAAGGGCATTTTGTGTGCGTGCTGAAAAAACAAGGCGGCGCGCCCCTGCCCTATAAAACGCAAAAGCTCGCCGTGCAAAAGGACGCGGCAAAGCTCTTTGAACAATTTAAAAAGCAGACCCTAACTTGCAACATAGAATACAATAACACGGTGGGGAATACGCTTTATTGCACTCCTAGGGCGTGCCCCGACATGAGCGGCATAAGGTGCCTGCGCATGGGCTTGCCGCTGGGCGACATCGAGCGCGGCAGATTCACGCCGCACCACTCCCTCGCCCTTGCCCTTGACAAAGGGGACGCAATTCGCACGGCGGATCTGCCCTCAAACGAGAAAGCCGTGCTAGCCTATCTTCACGGCGAAACCCTGCCAACAGACCTAAGCGACGGCCGGGCGCTCGTCCTCACAGACGGCATATCGCTGGGCTGGGGCAAAGCCGCAGGCGGAGTGCTTAAAAACTTTTATCCCAAGGGGCTGAGGAAGTAGGGATGATTTTTATGGGGCGCAATTGTCTAATTGCGAGCGTTAGCGCCCCATAAAAATCGTGATATTTTTCGGAAGATAAAGGTTATGAATTAAGCGAAAGTTGTGTTTCTTCCGAAAAGTGATATTTTTTGGCAGATATGCCATTATTCTACGAACAACTTTTCGTGTGCCAAAAAGTGAAATGCGCCCTCAAACCGCGTAGCGACGAGAGGGCGCGTGATATTTTTGCGCGTACTGTTGCGAGCAACGCCGCGCAAAAGTTGCGGCTCCGCAAGCGGATTAGAATATGATTTTTGAGGGATGCAATTAACAATAAGCATACTTATGCATCCCTCAAAAATCGCGAAATCTTTTTGGGGATATAGTTTTATAATATTCAATACTATTCTTTCCCCAAAAAGACGAAATCCACTCTTCGAGTGGGCGAAATCCGCCCTCAAACCGCCAAGGCGACGAGAGGGCGGGCGAAATCCTCGAACATACAGCCGCGAGCGGCGCT
>CALWKO010000024.1 GCA_944381275.1 uncultured Clostridia bacterium
CTGGTAAGCGTGTACGACCACGATTGGATAGACGGTACCGATCCCGACTGCGGAGCAAGCGAGTATACGCAAGCCCGCTTTCTGCTGTCCGACACGGGGAAGACGTTTGCGATGCCGTATATAGAAGGACACAGATATTCCGTCAGCGTATCGCTTTTCACCTATACCAACGACTACGAAACGGATACGGATCCCGAATTTTCGGAAATATACGGCAATACTCTTTACGTCTACGACCATGTCGCCGGCTTAGGCAATTCGATCAAAAAAGACGATGACGGAACGGCGTGGCTGACTATAACGAACGCACAAAGCACGGTGACGATTACCGTCAACGTCGCGTAACAAAATCGCTTGCAATAAAATTGCGCGCACATATATTTGTGCGCGCAATTTTATCGTGCCGAATTATCGTACCTCTTACTTATCCCCTTCTTTCAGATAGGTGGATATATCCTCATATTCTCCGTTCACTTTGAGTTCCACATGCACGTGGGGCGCGTCCGCGCATTCAAAGTAAAAGCCTTCCGCCACCTTGCCTATCACGTCGCCGGCGCTCACCTTGTCGCCCACGTTCACCGTCACGTCGCCCAGCAATTTACAGGTGGTGACATAGCCGTTTTCGTGCGTTATCTCCACCACTCCGCCATAGTAGGAATCCGTGCTTACGGCGGTGACTTCACCGTCGAAAACAGCCCTCACGTCACTGCCCGTCTGTGCGGCAAAGTCCGTGCCGATATGCGTCTTCCACTTGTTTTCGGTGGCGTTGAATACGAGCGTATCTTCCGAATGCGCCTGGCTTACGGTAGCTTGTTCCATGGGCAGTACGGGCGCGAACACCCACTCTTCAACGTCGTCGCCGGGATTTATCACGGGCGTGTCGTCCTCGTCGGGCGGGGTGACAACGGGCGTGTCGTCGTCCTCATCGGGCAGCTGCACGGTGGGGGTATCGGGCATGTCATCCGGCTGAGAGCCGAGCACCGCCGCCACCACTATCATGGCGGCAATCGCCAAGATGCACAATATCATCAAGATGACATAGATGTTCTTGCGGAAGAATACCGCTGCGTTCGCCGCGGCGCGCTTTGCCCTGCCTTGCCCTTCAACGGGCGCTTCGCCGCTTTCTTTTTTCCTTTTCATGTTCTACCTCCGAATATTTTAATAGCTGCCCATTATCAGCGGTATTCCCACGATAAGGCAGTTTTCGCCTTGAACTATCTGCACGTTGACTATCTGCCCGCCTACGTCCACGCCCGCACCCAGCAGGGGAGAATAGGCGTAATAACAAGCCTTTCCCTCAATATCGCTCCTTCTTTGCCTTACAACGTGCAGCTTGCGCATCACTTCCTGCGCGGATAGAGTATTGCCCGCTACATTCAGCCTCATACCCAAAACATCGGCAAAATTTACGCCGCTGCCCGCGGGGGCTATCTCGTAGCCGCTGCCCGCCTTTAAGTAGATCTCTGCCGCCTCTCCCTCCGGCAGAAGAAGAGTGGGCGCGCAGATGAGCGCCATAGCCGCAACAAGAACTATTATGGCAAGCAGTAACTTTATCTTCATGCCGTGATTATTGACGGGAAGAAAAATGTTATACGAAAAAAGTGTTTTTATTAAATTTTGCTTGAAAAAAACGGGGCGCCGCCGCGCCCCGAACTGTCCGGATAATCCGCTTTATTCTTCGAAGGGGGATTTTGACTCTTCTTCGCCGGCGAGGGCTTCCTCCTTGCGGCGATCGGCATAGGTGGTGCAGGCTTCGTGCTCGAAATACAGCCTGTCGTTTATGTTGCCGAGCAGCTCTTTGCCCGCCTTGTTCACCTTCCTGTCGTAGGTGAGGATGCCGTTTATCTCCTCCTCCACGTCGGAAAGCTGGGTATATACGCTCGCGCAAAGCCCCTGCTCTATGGCGGGGATCACCTCGCGGGTGTAGAGCTTGTCTATACTCTCCCTAAGCGTTTTTACGTCGCGGAAGATCTTGTAGCCGAAGATCTTGTGCGGCATTTGCATATGCTCCTTTACGGGCATGGAATAGCCGCCGAATTCAGAGAGGATCACGCAGCGCTTTTCCCCCTTGGGCATGCGGAATTTGCGGAAGTAGATGTGGTAGGACTTGAAATCGTAATACTGCTTGCCCTGGTCGTGCCAGCCGCTGACGCTGTCTATAAGCCGGGTATTATCTATACTGCGGACGTAGTCGGTCATGGCGACGCTGTCGAACTGACCCCACCCTTCGTTGAAGATGCACCACAGCACGATTGAGGGGAAACAGCGCAGATATTTCACCGTATCGCCCACGAATTTTTTATAATTCTTCCTCTCTTCTTCGTCCGCGCGGGCGAACGCCTTGTATCGCTTGGTGTCGTCGAGCATGATGCCCACAAAGGGCAGCGCGCCTATCACGGCGAAGTTGTACTTGTCGCCGCCCGAAACCATGTCCTGCCACACGAGCATACCCAGCCTGTCGCAGTGATAGTACCAGCGTGCGGGCTCTATCTTTATGTGCTTGCGGATCATGTTAAAGCCGCACTCCTTCATGGCGGCGATGTCGTTTATCATCGCCCTGTCGGAGGGCGGAGTGAGCATGCTCTCCGGGTAGTAGCCTTGGTCGAGTACGCCGCTTTGGAAGATGTATTCGCCGTTCAGCTTCACCCTCTTATATCCGCGCATATCGGTGACCAGCTCCACCTTGCGCATGGCAAAGTAGGTGCGCACGCTGTCGTCCTTGCTCTTTATAAGCACATTATAAAGGAAGGGCGAGGAAGGCGACCACATCTTTATCGCGTTCATCTTTATAAAATTGTCGCCGCAGGCGCCCTTTGCGGAGATTATCTCCTTGCCCTCGTCGTATATCTTTATCGTCAGCTCGCCTATGTCGCCGCAGGCGGTGACGTTCACGTTCACCTGCGCGCTGTCAGGGTCGGCAAAGCACGTTACGTTCTCGATGTAGTCTTGCGGCACTTCCTCCGTCCACACCGTGCCCCATATGCCCGATTGAGGGGTATACCATATCCCGCCGCGGGAGAGCGTCTGCTTGCCCTTGGGTGCGGAGCAGGAGTCGGAAAAATCCACAATGTGCACTTCAAGCGCGTTGTCCCCCTGCTTGCAATCGCTTGTGACGTCGAAGTAAAAAGGCAGATAGCCGCCCTCGTGCACGCCTTGGCTTACGCCGTTTACGAACACTTCGCACTTTTCGTCCACCGCGTCGAAATGGAGCAAAATCCTGCCCCTGCCCGTGTATTTGAAGGAGGTCTTGTAGATGAGCACCTCATTCCTGTCCAAAATTTTGCCCACGCCGCTTAGGTCGCACTCGGGGCTGAATGGCACCAAGATCTTGCCCTGCGTTTTATCCGCCTTTCCGCCCTTGCGCACATACTCGCTTGCGGAGATTATCGCGTAATCCCAGCTGCCGTTCAATATGGTAAAGTTGCTCCTCTCCATCTGCGGGCGCGGATATTCCGCCCTCGGCTTTTCACCCACCGCAAAGTCGCCGCTGCCGTCCCCCGTGGTCAGCTTTACCCTGCGCGCCCATTGGCGGCAAGCCTTGTCGTAACGGGGAGAAGACGCCTGCTTGCAAAAGGGATATTTGTTGATGATATCTATCAGCGTCATAATTATTCCTCCGCTTTTTATTATATTTGCCGCGCGCGCCCTTGTCAATACGTGCGCGCAAATTTTGCCCGCGCTTTAAGCGGTTTTCAATGCTTTTTTAATGTATTTATCGCCATTTATATAAAATTTGTTGACATATAGCGCGCATTGGTTTATAATCCCTTTGTTATTATTTTCACAAAGGTGGTTTATGGACAAGTTCGGAGAAATTATTGCCGATATAGACGAGTTCGTATGGGGCATTCCGCTCATCGTGCTCATTTTGGGCGTGGGCATATACCTCACCTTCCGCCTTGTGTTCCTCCCCCTCTTCCGTCTGCCGCGCGCTTTTAGATATATGTTCTCCAAGGAAAAAGGCGGCAAGGGCGAAGTTTCCAGCTTCGGCGCGCTATGCACGGCGCTCTCCGCCACGATAGGCACGGGCAATATAGTGGGCGTGGCGACCGCCATAGTCACGGGCGGACCGGGCGCGATGTTCTGGATGTGGCTGGCGGCATTCTTCGGCATGGCGACTAAATTCGCCGAGGGCGTGCTGGCGGTGAAGTACCGCAAGGTCTACCGCGACGGGCACGCGCTGGGCGGGCCCTTCTACTACATCGAGCGCGGCTTGGGTCCCAAGTTCAAATGGCTGGCGGTGCTTTTTGCGGTGTTCGGCATGTGCGTGGGGCTTTTCGGCATAGGCACGTTTACTCAGGTAAATTCCATCTCCTCGGCGGTGAACGAGATAATCCCCTCCTCCGCCGTTTCCTTCCTGGGCGGAGAATTCACGATATCCACCATAGTTTCGGGCGCGATCCTCACCGTGATAGTGGCGCTCGTGCTGATAGGCGGAGTAAAGCGCATCGCCAAAGTTTCCGAAATGGTGGTGCCCTTTATGGCGATAGCTTACATACTCTTCGGCTTGATAGTGCTCTTTGCCAACATAACGCAGATACCCGAAGCGTTCAGGCAGATATTCGTGGGCGCGTTCAACCCCAAAGCCGTAACGGGCGGCGCGGCGGGCAGCATGCTGATAGCCATGCAGATGGGCATTGCTCGCGGTATCTTCTCCAACGAAGCGGGGCTGGGCTCGGCGCCGATAGCGGCGGCGGTGGCTTCCACCCGCGAACCGGTCAGGCAAGGGCTTGTTTCCATGACGGGCACGTTTATAGATACCCTCATCGTGTGCACCATGACGGGACTTACGATAATAATCACGGGCACCTGGAACATAGGCGAAGAGGGCGTGGGCGTGACGATCACGGCGTTTTCGCAAGGTTTGCCCGGCTTTTTGGCGGAGGCGGGACCGGTCATATTGCTCGTGTGCCTCATCTTCTTTGCCTTCACCACCATTTTGGGCTGGAACTTTTACGGCGAACGCTGCCTGGAATATTTGGTGGGGCGCAATAAAAAAGCCATACTCACCTACCGCGTGCTCTACATATTGGCGGTGTTCATAGGTCCTTATATGACCATTCAGGCGGTGTGGGACATAGCGGACATCTTCAACGGGCTTATGGCTATCCCCAACCTGATAGCGGTGATACTCCTCTCCGGCGATGTGGTGAGATTGAGCAAGAGCTTTTTCAAGCGCTTCCCCAAACTCACCAGCGAGGCTCCCCCGCCGCCCGAAGAAGAAGAGAAAGAAGAACGATATAATTGCGAAATTTTATCGTAAACAAAAAAAGCGGCGCACGCCGCTTTTTTCTTACCCTTTAAGCGTTTTAACTCCAAAGCCGAGTCCGAACCTGCCGCCCGCCTTGTAATATTCCAGGGCGGATTTTTGCAAGGACGTGGTCGGCACTATCTTGCCCAAGTCGGGCTTGGGGCTGCCGAAAATGTATTTGAGCGCGTCGCCGTCGAACTTGCGCTCCCCTATCACGTTGAACATGTCCGCAAACTTCAATATATTAGACCCCTTCTTCATAAACCGCTCGTTGCCGGGATAGAGCAGCCATGAAAGGCAGGTGCATACGGAATACTCCTTGTCAAAATATTTTTTAAAGAAGATGGGCGCGGCGTAGAAGGACGCCTTGCAGGCGTTTTCGTCCAGCCTCCCTCCGCGCGGGATGTGCACGTTGAGGCACATTTGCGGCAATTTTTGCACTCTTAGGGCGCACCTCAACCCCATATTGAGAATCACGGGGCGCTTGATGGGCTGAAATTGCAATCTGCCGAGCTTAAAAAGCTCCAAGCGCACATGATGGGCAAGCCAGGCGGTGTTGTCCAGCCCGTTCACAAAACTGCCCGTGCGGCGGCAGTCCGCCGTCCACACTCCTATATCGGACATAGTATCGTAAAAAATGCTGTCCGAAATGCCCTTTTCCGCATACCGCACGTGCGCAATATCCGCCGCGCAAAGCGTTATCGCCAGCCGCTCGCCGATGTCGGGACAAGTGAGCTTTTTTGTGCTTATAAACTCCTGCGCCCTCTTGCGCATCTCCCCTTCGCGAAAGAAAAACTTGCCCGCCGTCGCCGCGTCCTCCGCGCTTATACAGCCGCGCTCAAACAGATCTTCCGTTATCCTTTCAAGCCCGTTCATCTTTCATCTCCAGCGCCATTTTATAGACGTCGTCACGCGGCAGTTTGCACCGCGCGGCAACTTGCTTTATCGCGCTCTTTTTGTCCTCTCCGCCCTGCAAAAGGTCGCGGAGCAGCTGCTTGGGGTCGGGAATGTCCTCCCCCTCCGCCGCGTGGACTATCACCACGTATTCCCCGCGAGGCTCTTCTATTTGAATTTCGCCCAGCACTCCCTCCTGCACCTGCTCAAACAGCTTGGTTATCTCGCGCACGAGGGTTACCCTCCTTGCGCCCAAAAGGGAGTGGAGGAAGGAAAGCTGCTTTTGCAGATCGTGCGGCGAAACGTACAGCACTAGCGCGGACGGCACGCTCTTGAAGGCGTTCACGAGCGCCGTTTTATCCTTGGTCTTTTCGGGCAGGAAGCCCAAAAAAGTGAACGCGCCCTCCACCCCGGCAAGCGCCAAGGCGGTGGTGAGAGCGGTGGGTCCCGGGGCGGACGTGACGGTTATGCCCGCGCCGCGCGCAAGGCGGACGACCACGGCTCCGGGGTCGGAGATGCCGGGCATTCCCGCGTCGGTGATGAGGGCGACGTTTTTCCCCTGCAAGAGCAAGTTCACCAGGTATTCCGCGCCCGATTTTTCGTTGTGTTTGTGGTAGCTTACAAGCGGTTTTTTCACGCCCCTGCCCAGCAAAAACGGCAGTGAACGGCGTGTATCTTCACAGGCGATGACGTCCGCGTCTTCCAGCGCCTGCAAGGCGCGCGGAGTGAGGTCCGCCGCGTTGCCTATCGGCGTGCCCACGAGTGTGAGGATCCCGCTAGATTTTTCCATAAAGTTTCGCCGCCTCCGCGGTCATATTTCCCTCTTCGTCGTAAACGGTGAGGGAGTGCAATTTCATGCCCGCTCTGCCGCCCTTTACGGCGGTGACGATAAAGGTGTCCGCCTCCCGCCCCGGCTTGGGGTAGATGAGCGTTACGCCCTTGGGCTGTAATTTGTTCAAAGTAAGGTGGGTGAGCACTTCCGCCATCCTCTCCGCCTTGTGCACCATATACAGCTTACCGCCCTCGCGCAAAAGGAGCGCGCTTTCACGGGCGAGGTCCTCAAGCGTGCAAGTGCTCTCGTGACGGGAAAGAGCGCTGCGCACATCCCCGCGCACCTCTCCGCTGCCCGCCTTGAAGTAAGGGGGATTGGAAACGACTATATCGAACTGCCCCAAACGCTCGTGGCAGCCCTTGATGTCCCCCTCGTACACGCTTATTTTATCCTCCAGCTTGTTCAATTGCGCGTTACGCCTTACAAGCTCCGCCGCCCACGGCTGAAACTCCACCGCCGCGACATGCGCGCCGCGCTTTGCCGCGATTATTACGGAGATTATTCCGCTGCCCGCGCCCAAGTCGGCGACCCTGTCCTTCTCACCGGCCGCCACGTTGTTGGCGAGCAACACCGCGTCCGACGTGAAGCAATATGCGTCCGCACGCTGAATGAGCATGAGTCCGTCAAATTGCAGATCGTCCAGCCTCTCCCCTTCGTTAAGCATACTCAAGATATGGGGGTATCCGCCGCGGGAGCGTTGCTTGAAGGAGCGCTATCGGAAGGAGCGCCGCTTGCGGAGGAGGGCTTTTTGCGCCTGCGGCGCTTTTTCTTCTTGCCCTCGCCCTTGGCTTGTTCTGCGGGCGGCTGTTTTTTCGTCCTATCGCCTATCGTCATTTTGAGCGGCTTGCCGTATGCCACCGCGGGGAGCGAAACCACTTTGTCTAAGGAGAACGCCGCCGCTTGAGGCATCTCCTCCTCGGAAATATGTAACAGGCTCTTGAACTCGTCCAGCGTGATAAATTGCACGCGTTTGCTCAATTTCCCGTCCGCGCGGATGGCTTTTTCACGCGTGCAAGGCTCGTCGTCCGCCATCACCAGCACGTTGGCGCGCATGGCGTTGCGGGTGTATCTGCCGCCCAGCTCGAAGGTCTTTTTTGCAAAATATCCGCACAAATCGGCGTTGTCGCGCTCGAACTTGCGGGACATACAAATGCGCTTGCCCTCCAGCTCTCCGCCCTGCGCGGGGCGCAGCGTTTTGACATACTCTTCCAGCATGCGCTGCAAAAACCGCTTGCTGCGCGTGACGGAAACGCCGTTCATGGTGATTTCGAAGTTGTTTATCTCACCCGTGCATTCGGGGTTATCGGAAAGCAGACGGTAAAGGGACACATGCTTTTGCTTGCATATTATCTTCACAAACTCCATGGTCGCCCATGCGTCGTCGTCCGAACGATGCAGATGCTCGGGGTGAATGTCGAACTCCTCGCAAATGCGGGCGAGTCCCACCTGCGAACCGCTGCCGTGCTGCACGAACTTTTTATAGATGAGCTGACTGTCGCCGAATCGGTAATTGATGCAGGGGAACTTATAGCGTTTGCATTGATAAGCCAGATGTTTTACGTCGTTCAAGATGCTGTGACCCATGACGATTTGATCGGGCTCTTCCAGCATGTACTTTATCTTTTCGTAAAACTTGTCGAACTTGGGCTGAGCGCGGAAATACTCTTCTGAATACGCAAGCTCGATTTCCGGTCTGCCCTCCTTTCTTCTTAGGTAAAAGCGCGAAGCGGGGTTCATCACCAAGTCGTTTTTTTCAAGCACGTTAAAGTCCTCGTCGGTGATGACATAGCCGAACGAGCAAATTTTACCCTCTCCGTTAAAGCAATTGGAACATTCCACATCATAAAATAAATATCGCATAACACGTATATTATAAACCTAAGGAAAGGGAATGTCAATTGAATGATTTTTGCGCCGACAAAGAACGGATGGCGAAATTTATGTCGGCGCAAAAATCATCCTTGACTTTTCCCTTCCCCCGTGATATAATGCATATACATGAATATGGCGAAAGCGTGCCAAGAGTAGCGCAAACTATCCCGCAGAGAGGGGCGGTCACCGGCTGAAAGCCGCCTTGGGTAATGTGCGTGAAGTGCGGGCGCGCTGCCTTGCGGAGGAAATGCCGCACGGGTTTGCCCGTTACAGCAAAGGCAAGGTGGGGCGAAAGCCCAATCAAAGTGGAACCGCGCGGACGCGTCTTTGAACAAAGGCGAGTCCGTTTTTTTATGAGGTGGACATGGGTAAGATAATGGATGATTTGAACGCCGCCATGGCAAAGGATCCTGCGGCGCGCAGCAAGCTGGAGGTGTTTTTCACCTACGGCGGATTTCGCGCGCTGTTCAGGCACAGGCGCGCGCATTGGTTTTATAAGCACGGGTTTAAGCGGATAGCGCAGATAATATCCGCCCGCACAAGGAAGCTCACGGGCGTGGACATCCACCCCGCGGCACAGATAGAAGGCGGCGTGTTTATCGACCACGGCGTGGGCGTGGTGATAGGCGAAACGGCAATCGTGGGGCGCGACGTGCTGATATACCAAGGCGTAACGCTGGGCGGCACGGGCAAGGATACGGGCAAGCGCCACCCCACGATAGAGGAAGGCGTTATGCTCTCCGCCGGGGCAAAGGTGCTGGGACCTATCACGGTGGGGGCGCACAGCAAAGTGGGCGCGGGCAGCGTGGTTTTGAAGGACGTGCCGCCGCATTGCACGGTGGTGGGCGTGCCCGGGCGCATAGTAAAGCAAAAGGATAAGCGCGTGGACGAGCAGACAATTCAGCAGCTGCCCGACCCCGTGCAGGAAGAGATAAAGCGCTTGCGCGAGAGGCTGGACAGGTTGGAAGGCAGAGCGGCAAAAGCCGCCATGCGCGAAGCGGACGAGGAATAAAGGAGGAGCATATGCTTAGAATATACAACACCTTGACAAGGCAAAAGGAAGATTTCGTGCCCATTCACGAGGGCAAAGCCTATATGTACAGCTGCGGTCCCACGGTATATAACTATGCGCACATCGGCAATCTGCGCACATATATATTTATGGATTTGTTCCGCAGAACGCTAAAATACGACGGCTATAAGCTCAAAGGCGTGATGAACATAACGGACGTGGGGCATTTGCTTTCAGACGGGGACACGGGCGAGGACAAGATGCAAAAAGCCTCCCGCGAGCAGAAAAAATCGCCGTGGGAGATAGCCGCATACTACACGGACGTCTTCTTCACCGACTTGAAAAAGTTGAATATAGGCAAGCCCGAGATAATCGCCAAAGCCACCGACCACATTCAAGAGATGATAGATTACGTGCAAAAGCTGGTGGATAAGGGCTACGGCTACGAGATAGACGACGGCATTTACTTCGACATAGGCAAATTCCCCGGCTACGGCAAGCTCTCCCGCCTCAACTTGGAAGAACAGCAAGCGGGCGCGCGCGTGGAAGTGAACAGCCAAAAGCGCCACCCCGCCGATTTCGCCTTGTGGAAGAAGGCGGAGCCGGAGCACATAATGCAATGGCCCAGCCCGTGGGGAATGGGCTACCCCGGCTGGCACATAGAATGCAGCGCAATGAGCTTGAAATATTTGGGCATGCCCTTTGATATTCACACGGGCGGCGTGGATCACATCCCCGTCCACCACGAAAACGAGATTGCGCAAAACGAAGCGCTCACCGGCAAAAAGAGCGTGAATTATTGGGTGCACGGCGAGTTTATGCTCGTGAACAACGGCAAGATGAGTAAGTCCTTGGGCAACACCTACCGCATTTCCGATTTGGAAGAGCGCGGCTATAAAGCCCTCGACTTCCGTTACTTCTGCTTGAACACCCACTACCGCAAAAAGCTCAACTTCACCTTTGAAGGGTTGGACGCGGCAAAGGCGGCGTATGCCCGCTTGCTCGCGCAAGTTTATAAGCACAAAACGGCAAAAGAAAGCGGCGATACCGCCCTTGCAAATAAGTATGTCGAGCAATTCAAACAGGCGATAGACGACGACCTCAACATCCCCCTCGCCCTGGGCATTTTGTGGACGATGATGAAGGAAGCCCCCGCCAAAGAGCTGTTCACAGCCGCCCTAGAATTCGATAAAGTGCTCGGTTTGGATCTAGACAAGGCGCAAGCCCCCAAAGAAGAGCCTCAAAAAATAGACGTACCTCAAGACGTGCTCGCCCTTTGCGAAGAGCGCAAAGCCGCCAAGGCGGAAAAGAATTGGGCAAAGGCGGACGAATTGCGCGCGCAAATTGCCGCCAAGGGCTATAAGGTGACGGACACCAAGGAAGGTTACCTGGTAGAAAAGGTGTAACCGCCCTGCCCTGCGATATCAAACGCGCTCCTTTAAGCGGAGCGCGTTTTTTTGTTGCTTTTTTGCCATGAAAATAGCGGCTACCAGGCGGCAGCCGCTAAGGGGCGATGATCATGGGCGAATAAGGTTGAATGAGCAATATTTACGTGAAGGAGATGTCCTTTGTTCGTCCGTGACCACCTTTTAAGGGAAGGGAATCGGGGGAGATCCCCTTCCCCGGTGGGAGTTGGTTTGCTGATTAAGCTTCCGTAGTAGGATCGGTGAATTCGATGGTGGCTGTGTAAGCCTGAGCTACCCTGTTAGCGGTGGAAGCTTCGCCGTTGTACAGCCTGATGTAGAATCTGCCTTTACCTGCCTTGCTTGAGGTTACCGTTACGTTGAAGGTAACTTTGTTGCCCTGCATGTCGTTTGCAAGGTCGATCGTGGTGACGGAAACATCAGTCGTGCAGTCTGTTACCTTTACGGTATAGGTTGACAGCGTGGAATAGTCTTCTATAGCTACCGTAAGCCCGGTATAGCCGCTGCCATAGCCGATATCATCGTTCTCAATCGTAACGGTGAAGGTTGCGGTAAGACCGTTCACAACAAGGTCGCTCACCGTACCCTTATAAGATGTTTCCACGTTGTTCAGGGTGATAGCTTGCTCAAACTTTTGACCGAATATCGTTACATAGAATGAGGTTTCGATGCTGGCTACCGTAGCAGGATCAACGCCTTCCGCTACAGGGAAGATTTCATAAGTGAAGCTCGAAGTGCTTATGCTCATGGCACCTTCACCCCGGAATGCTTCGGGGAAGCTCACGAAAGGAGCGGACGCCCAACGGGCGGTGGACCTGAACTCGGCGGTGTCCTGCGTTCCGTCTTCTTTGCTAAGCGTGAACTCGAGGTTAGCAGACAGCGAAGAACCTACGGTAACTTCCGTCTTAGTGGCGGTCATGGTCTTTTCCGTGTAAGGATCGGTGAAGGTAACGGTCTTTTCAAACGTGCTGCCGTCGGGACCTACCGCACTCATCACCACGCTGCCGGGGTTGACAATCAAAGTAGCTCCGGGAGCGATCCTCTCATCGTTGATATACACATAGCCCATGGTGCTGCCGCTGTAAGGAGTCCAAGTGTAAGCGGAGAAGTCGCCGCTCATGCTGACGGTGGTTTCGATATTCTCAACCCTATCGCCTGCGGTCTTGGTGTACTTCATGGTAGCCGTAGCTATTTCGGGATTCCATACAGACAGCAGAGGAAGTTCGCCGTTGCATTCGGTGTAAGCCGCGCTCTCTTCGAAGGCAACGTTGCTCACTTCGGCAATGGTGATCGTTACGGGCACATCGGTAGTGATGAGCGAGTACAGATCGATGGTGCCGGCAAGAGCGTCGGTTATCGTCTTGTTGATCAGCGTTTGAGGAAGGGTAACCACGAGGGTAACATCCTGCGCAACGCCCACCTTGCTGTAATCAATTCCCTTGATGGAGCGAATCTTTGCGGGAACATCTTCCCTCAAGCTGCCATCGAGAGTGGTGACATCGAAGAATACTTCGTTGCCGATGAGCTGGCTTTCTATCTCGTATTGAGAAATAAAGCTCAAATCAAGCTGGGTGTACATCTTGGGATTCTTGCCGTCTTCTGCCATAACGATTTCCCAAGTTTTAGCGGATTCCGCAATACCGGGGGAAACGCCGTTACCGAATATGCCGCCGGTTTCAAAAGTCTTGTCGCCTTCGATAGAAGCGTCCTTGACCTTAACGATGGTATTGATAAGATCGGTATTGCTCAAGTCGGTGCTGAAGAACCTCAATCCGGAGAAGGAGATGGTGTTTTGCTCCATCTTGTTTTCCGTTACTTCGCTGCCGTCTGCGCCGGTGGCGGTAACAGGCTCGCCGAAGATACCGCTGATGGTGCCCACGGTACCCGCATCCACACCGAGGGAAGGCAGGAGAGTGGCGAGGTTTACACCTATGCTGAAGTTGGACTGTCCGTCCAAACCGCCGATGGTAAGCGCGCCGAGAATTGCGCCGAGGTCAATGCCGCCCTCATCTGCGAGGTTAGCGGTTGCGGGAGCCGCCTCGGAAGTGCCGAGCAAGCCGCCAAGCAGACTTTCAAGGTCGATGGTTATAGCGGTGTATTCGGGAATAACGGAAGCCGCCATATCCTTGCTTCCGATTATAGAAGCCAAACCGCCCATGGATTGAATGAATTCAACAGAGATAAGGTTCCTCAATCCGGCAACGGCAAACACGGAATTTTCATTCACTGCGCTATCGTAAGCGAGTTCGAGTATACTGCCTTCGCCGGCTTCAATCTTACTGTCGCAGTAAGCGCCGCAGGAGTCATCGCAGATATGGAATATTCTCAAATAGAACTTACCGAGCTTGCTGAGATCGGCGGTTTCGTCGCCGTTTACGAGCTTAACAACTTCTGCGATATCCAAATCGGACATGATATTCACCTTATATTCGATATAAGGGGTGTTATCGTTAGAGAGGATGATGCTGCCGTTGAGGGTGAAGTTGAGAAGGTCGAGTGCGGTATACTCCGCCTTATCGGGCATAGCGATTTGCACTTGGGAATTAGAGATAGCAAAGGGGGAGATGGAGGCCTGGACGGTGCCCTGTTCATCCCCGTCCTTATAGCTCACATCCTTCAATGCAACGCTAGTGAGCTTATTATCTGCGAACTTCACCTCGATGGTGCCGCTCAAATCGGGCAGAGCGTTTACGAAGCTATCCCAATCCGTTGCGCCGAACAAGCCGTATATGGTGTTCACTAAATCTTCACCCAATGCAGGAAGCACTGCGCCTATTACATCACCCAACGTGCCGCCAAGCGTTTCCTTAAGGTTGAAGTCCATGGTGTAGGTGTTCTCATCTACAGCAGTGCAGTTGCTGCCGAGCGCGCCCAATATCATGGAAAGATATGTGTTGAGCGTTACATTAGTACTAGCCACTTCGCCAAGATTCAACATGCCCAATACGTCTAAACCTTCCAATACGTACTTCTCGTCCGCGCCAATCGCTAAATAAATAGCGTCCCCGATTGCGTCATAGGTGACGGTTACTACGTTGGCGGAGGCGAGAGTGTCCGTAACGGAAATGGTAAGCTGGGTCTTATCTAAATTGTTGACGTCTAAATTGCCCTTTATGGCAACGGCATAACCCCAACCTTCTCCGGTTGCAGGCTTGTAGGAAAGGTCTACACCCACGTCGACGCCCATATTTTGAGCAACGTCAAAGTTAGGCACTCCCGCCATAATTTTATCTGCCAATTCATCCGCTGCTATATCGGCGGGATCGAGAATATTAACAGTTACAACTACGGGCGTAGGTGCCTTGTAGTTCTCCGTAGCAGGAGCGGTGATGGTAACGACGTACATGCCGATTTCCGTAAAGCCCTGCTGAGGATCGTACTGCAGTTCAGCTTCGTCATGACTAAGCTCAGCCACTACGTTATGTACCTGCCCGTCGTAGACGAAGTTCTGCGTTGCTTCCGCGGTTATGGTTGCTTCTTGTTTTTCTTTGTCACAAGCGGCAAAACCGAGCAGCGCGCCTACGCAAGCAAGGACGAGAATAGCGGCTATGACTATTCTGAGATGCTTTTTCATAGTTTTCCTCCTATTTTATTGCCGCTTTCCGCGGCATATTTTATTGCCATGCTATATTTTTGTGTGGGAATTTCTGAAAATCGGCGCTCTGCGCCCGCTCAACTTTCCCTCACACCCATATAATAACACCGCCGAGGAAAACCCCGCTTTAATCGGGCTTAAACGCGTTTTCGTTTAAGCGGAAATGAAGTTTTTTGGGAAAATTTTACCGATATAGTCTTTTTTCGTCTGCCCCGCCCTTTTCTCGTATAAAAAATTCTTTGCTGCGGAAATGGCATAAAAAAGCGCCGCCGTAAAGCAACGCTTATATTATTGTATATATTATATATTATTACCTATTTATTCTATATAGTATTCTCCGTGATTTGCACATGCCAGGTCAAATCTCCGAGAGGTGTGGACAGGGTCATATCCGTTTCGCCGACCGCTTTTGCCACCCAACGCTTTGTGAAACCGCCGCCGA
The DNA here is from genome assembly GCA_944381275.1 of uncultured Clostridia bacterium. Taxonomy (GTDB): domain Bacteria; phylum Bacillota; class Clostridia; order Christensenellales; family UBA3700; genus Alloclostridium. Next base: position 15,323 of record CALWKO010000024.1, read on the forward strand.
GTATGGAATAACGCGTTTGATATTCATACTCCACTATGCTCGGGTTGGAGAAGGTGAACTCGTCCATCTCCGCGTCTATGCCCACCGTCTTCACGCTGCCGTCAGTGTAGGTTATCTCAACTTCGTACAACTGCGAGGCATAATATTGGCTGGAAGAGCCAACCTCGCGCCCCACGGCTATTTGAGTGACGCTCTCCCCGCCGCTGAATTCGTCTGTGACGTTAGAAGTCGCGCCGTAGGCGGCCTTGCCGCGCACGCTTTGAATTTGCGCGTTCACGTCTATCCAGCCGCTCACGCGGTAGCCTTCGAAGGAGATCTTGTGTTCGCTCGTGGCGCGCAGCAGGTTATCGAAGTTGGTGAGGATATTATAGCCCTCGATGGGTTCTGTATAGAAGGTGACGTATTGCGGGCCGGTGACATCGGGATCGTAACCTTCCACGCGGATTATGCGCGCGGTGTATATATTATCGTTCGTGCTGCCGTATATATCCGTATATGTGTAGCCTATGGCGAATTCGTCTATCGCCGTGAGCACGATCACCGGCGTCGCCTTGGATTTGCGCAGACTGTGCAGAATGGTTTCGCCCGACATCCCCGGCAGCATAAGGTCGAGAATGATCACGTCGTAATCGTAGTTCATCGCCTTGGCATAGCCGTCGTTGCCCTCCTGCGCCGTGGAAATCTCGCAACTCTCGTCCGAAGAAAGCAGCGTTTGCTCGATAACTTTGGATAGATCCTTGTCGTCTTCTACTATAAGTACCCTCATAGTCTTTCCCTTTTTCTTATATTTTGCATAAATAATATAACACTTAACCGCAATAATCTCAATATAACATAAAAAACCTTCCCCCTCACCCTAAAAATTTAAGCAAAATTGAAGCGCGGGGCGCTCCACCCCTTAACCTCTTCGCAGCAACGCGGGACGTTGCATCCCTTAACCGCCTTGAAGCGACTGAATAGGAGTGAACGGCGGTTTTCTTCGCAGCAACGTTATTTATTATTTGCGCTTCGCACCTTAACCTCTTCGATAAAAGTATATGTAAATGCGAAGGCGTTTTTTCCGATGAATGTTTGGTGAGGCTGGTTATTTATATCCCGTTTTGGGATATTTTTGCGCTAAAATATTTGGTTGACAATAAGAATTTTAATAAAGTTCTTCAAAGTTCGGGAGTGAAAAATAAAGAAACGCCGCAGCATTTTCGCTTCGGCGTTTCAATATATGGAGTAACTTGTATGGATTATGAACTTTATTTGTTTCTTTCTTCGCTACCATGGCAGCCGGGGCAATTTCCGCAATGACCGGAGCAGGCGTGTTCTTCTTCTTTCCGCTCGCTTACGGTATTGCAATGACTGCATCCGCCGCAGGAAGAACATCCGCCCTTGCCGTGCGCCTTCCGCCATATCGAAACCGCCGCGACTATCGCCACAAAGGCTGCGGCGGCAATTATCACAACTATCTCTATCGCTTGCATATTATCTCCTTATCCACCCCTCGACTATCCGCACCCGAAGGTACGGACAGCCGGGTAATGCCGATTTTCATCGGTTTCTCAATGCGCCGCAATTTCTATGATTGGGGTGGCTTACGGCACATCAGGAGGCTATTTTATTCCGCCTTCTTCCTTGAAGGCAGCTTCAATTTACCCTTGTTCCACAGCACGATGCACGTCACCGCAGCGGCGATTATCACCGCAAAGATGAATACCGTCCACCACCAACTGCCTATGAGGTAAATCATCATTGATACCACGTATGCCGAAGCCATCCACCACAGCAGGGCGCCCTTGAAGCCTTTGCCCTTGCCCAGCTCCGCTCTCGCCGCGCCCACCGCCGCAAAGCAGGGGATAGCCAGCAGGTTGAACGCCATAAAGGAGATCACCGCGGGGGTGGTTATTCCGGATACGGCAAACAGCGCTTCTATCGCCGTGGTTTCACCCGCTTCCGCGCCCAGCGCGCCTATCGCTATGCCCAGCACGGTCATGGTGGATACCACTTCTTCTTTGGCGATAAGTCCCGTTATCGCCGCCACTACGAACACCCAGCCGTACTCGCCCAGCGCAAAGCCCAAAGGATAGAATATCCACGAAACCAAGCTGCCTATGTCGTGCACGATGCTGTCTTCTATGCTGTCCACCATATGATAGCTCCAATTGAAGTTGGAGATAAACCATATCACTATCGTGGAAGCGGCGATGATCGTAGCCGCCCTAATAACGTATTTTTTCACTTTGTCCCACAGGTGGACGAAGAGTGACTTTGCCTGAGGCAGGTGATATGCGGGCAGCTCCATTATAAACGGCGCCGTTTCGCCGCGGAATACCGTGTTCCTCAAGAGCAGCGCTCCCGCTATCGCGCACACTATGCCCAGCAAGTACATGCCGAACACCACCAGGTCGTCGTTGCCCACGAATACCGCCGCCGCAATAGCCGTGTATATGGGCATTTTCGCCGTGCACGAAAACCAAGGGGTCATATATATGGTCATCTGCCGTTCTTTGTCGTGCTCCAGCGTCCTTGAAGCCATAATGGCGGGAACGCTGCAGCCAAAGCCCATCAGCAGGGGCAGGAAGGATTTGCCGGAAAGTCCGAACTTCCTGAATATCCTATCCATTATAAACGCCACGCGCGCCATATATCCGCTGTCTTCCAGTATGGAGAGGAAGAGGAATAAGAGCGCTATTTGAGGCAGGAAGGAGAGCACGCTGAACACGCCCGCCAGCACGCCGTCGCATATCAAGGACGATACCCATGCCGGCGCCGAAGCCAGCCCGTTTGCCGCAAGTGCGGATAAACTATCCGTGCACCACACCAAACACGATTGCAGCAACACGCCGGGTGAAGGGATGCCGCCGTCTATCACATAAGTGCCCGCTTCCCACCAGCATTCCCAGCCCTGCACTTCCACCCCGTAAAGGGCGTTGAGGTACAAGAAGTCCTCCGCAAAGGTGACGTGGAATATGAGGAACATCATCGCAATAAAGATGGGTATACCCCATATTCTGCTCGTCAAGACCTTGTCTATCTTGTCCGATTTGGTGAGTTTTTCCTTGCGCTCGGCTTTTTGAATGACGCCGGAAAGTTTTTCCGTTATGTAGCGGTAGCGCGCGTCTGCGGTGCACGCTTCAAAGTCGTCGCCGAACATCTCGCTCTTGTAGCTTTCCTTCAACTCGGCGAGCACTTTGGCGTCCTCTTCGTGCGCCTTTACCTCTAATTCATCCCCTTCTATCAGCTTTATGGCGTGGAAGAGCGGATTGTCCACATCCCTCTTGGTGAGCATCTCGCACGCCTTTTCCACCAGCGGAGCAAGTTCGCCCTCTTCCAGCACGCTCTTGGCTTCACGCTTTACGCCGGCTGCCGATTTCGCCGTTTTCATCAGTTCGTGAATGTTCTTGCCTTTAAGTGCGCTTATCTCCACCACCGGCACGCCCAATTTTTCTGAAAGCGCCTTCGCGTCCACTTTGTCGCCCATGCGCTCCACTTCGTCCATCATGTTGAGCGCGATGACCACGGGGATGTCCGTTTCCAATATCTGTGTTGTAAGATATAAGTTGCGCTCCAAGTTGGTCGCGTCGATGATATTCACGATGACGTCCGGCTTTTCGTCAAGCAGATAGTTCCTTGAAACCACTTCCTCCGGCGAATAGGGCGAAAGCGAATATATGCCGGGCAGGTCGACGACGTCGATCGTCTCCCCCAGCTTTTTGTACTTTCCTTCACGCTTTTCCACCGTAACGCCCGGCCAGTTGCCCACATATGCGGTACTGCCCGTCAAGGCGTTGAACAGCGTCGTCTTGCCGCAGTTGGGATTACCTGCGAGTGCAAGTTTTAACATATACTACCTCCCACGCTCCGATTACTCGGATATTTCCACAATAACGTTCTCCGCTTCCGCCTTCCTCAGCGTAAGCTCGTAGCCGCGCAAGGTGACTTCTATCGGGTCGCCCAGGGGAGCGACTTTGCGCATCCTCACCGGCGCCCCGGGCGTTACGCCCATGTCGAACAGCCTGCGCCTGACCGCGCCGTCACCGCCCACGCGCTTTACTATGCCCTGCTCGCCGGGCTTGAAATCTTTTAATACTTTTTCCATATCCAACTCCTTATCGAGCAAGGTTAATCTTGCTTAACTACATACATATTATATTAAGCAAAATTAACTTTGTCAACGATTTTTTACAATTTTTTCAAAAAAATTTTTTTGCCGCAATTTTTCGGATTTTACGCCGCCTTGCGCTCACGCGGCGACAACGCGTATCTTCATGGCGACATCCTTGTTGATCGCCACCCTTGCGCCCAGCACGTCCACCACCAAATTTCCGCCCGAGGAGGAAATGGGCGTGACCGTACTGCCTATTGCAAGCCCTATATCGGTGAGGCGTTTTTTCACGTCGTCGGCCGCCGATATCGCCACTATCTTCACCTTCTGCCCCAGCGGGGCCAATATAATGGGCATATAACCACCTCCGTCATCAAAAGTACGCAATCTATAGCTATTAGTATCCGCTAACCATATAAGATTATATCTTATTTCTACAAGTTAGGCAAGTAAAACTGTTAACAATATTTAATTTTTTTCAAGCCGCGGGGAGCGGCAAAAAATAGCGCGGCAAATGCCGCGCTATCTGTTTTTGATGGATTACCCTTTAAGTTTAACGCTTAAAGCCGCCCGTGTTACTTTACATTCGCGGGTGCGGGGAACACGCCGGGAGTCACAAAGTGGTTATGCTTTGCAACGAACTTGTCTTCCCTGTTGCTCTTGAAGAAGATGTAGTAGATACCTATCGTCACTATGCTGAGCAACATCCACTTGAAGTTGTTGCCGAAGTAGGCAGCCGTGGACGCGTCGTTGGTGATCTTGACTCCGTCTATCGAGCGATGCTCGTTGATCCACTTTATCTTATGTAACTTCGCCCAGCAGGTGAGATAGCCAAGGGTGATGATGCCCAAGATCCCCACTAGGCCGCAGATCAGATTGGTAAAGAACAACCCGAAGATGGTGCCGGTGAATTTGGATTTGCCCTTCTTGCCGTCTACCATATAGCCTGCCACATGGGTGTGGGACGTCCTCCACTTATGCATATTGAGGGGTAAGGCAAATATGGCATACAGACCAAAGGTGATGATAGACAGGAAAAGCCAAAGGATCCACTTGCCGATAAGCTGAGCGCCGTTGCCGTCAAAGGTGAGGCGCCTGCCGTTCACATAAGTGTTACGGAGCTTCCACTTTTGCTTGGCGCAATAAAGGAACGGGTACGCGATGAACAACGTGCAAACAGTTCCAAGTATTACGCCCAAGTTCACAAAGAACTCCATAATGGCGCCGTTTGTGTACTTGGAAGGATAGGTGTTAGGCGGCTCCGCGGCGCCCATAGCGGGTGCGGGCTGAAAGGGTACCCCTTGCGGATTTACGGGTGCCGCTTGCTGATTAACGGGCGCAGTTTGCGGATTGGGCGCGCCCCTCATGGGCTGACCGCAGTTACCGCAGAAAACAGCCCCCGGCGGATTCAGCGTGCCGCATTTGCTGCAAAAGAATCCCCCTTGCGTGTTTTGCTCACTCATAATAAACCTCCGATGATTTTTATTTTAAGTCGTGCTTTTCACAACCTAAACACATTATTATATTATCATGATGTAAAATTATTGTCAACTACCTAAGCGAAAAATTAATGAAAAATTATTTGACGATAAGGAGGGAGAGTGATTTTTGAGGGACGGCATAATTTTATGATGAGCACACCCGTAGCCGTCCCTCAAAAATCGTGATATTTTTTTGGGGATAAAAAATAATAGAAATGCAAGCTGTATCTACCCCAAAAAAGTGATATTTTTTGGCAGATATGCAATTTATCCATGAACAACTATCCGTGTGCCAAAAAGTGATATGCGCCCTCAAACCGCGGAGCGACGAGAGGGCGCGTGATATTTTTGCGCGTACAGTTGCGAGCAACGCCGCGCAAAAGTTGCGGCTCCGCAAGCGGATTTACACTTTTATATCAAATAAATACACCGCTTTATAATGCCAAAAGTGGAAATTTGCCTGTCAAATTTCTTTGTGCGGCAGCAGATTATGTTGCGATACCTTAAAAGTATTTATTATTTAACCGCTTGAAAACTTTCGATACCTGAAAAGTAGGGCGAGCACAAAAAGGTGTCCCTCAAACCGCCAAGGCGACGAGAGGGCGCGTGGAGATTTGCCCCGCAAATCTCTTTGCGCGGCGACAGATACAGTAACGATACCTGATATGTAACTAATCTTTCCGCATATGAACTAGCGATACTCGACCAAGCAAGGCAAGCGCAACTATTTGAATCGTGCACATGAGCAACGCCGCGCAAAAGTTAAGGTGCCGCAGGCGTATTGGAATTTTTATTTTAGATAAATACGTCGCTTTACTATTAAATCTAAGAATGATAGAGTGATTACTTTCGCAATAAGAACAAACAAGTGTAAACCCGCTTGCGGTGCCTTCGCCCATGGATAGCGTTGCTCCGCAACAGTATATCCATGGATTTCGCCCGCCCTCTCGTCGCCTTGGCGGTTT
>CALWKO010000025.1 GCA_944381275.1 uncultured Clostridia bacterium
CGCGATTCGAAGTTACGGGTGGTGTGGCGAATGGAAAGCGCGCCGTTTGCGGGCACGTCGCCCGCGCCGAAGCAAGGACCGCAGAACGCCGTTTTGACTATCGCGCCCGCGTCGATGATGTCCGCAAGCGCGCCCTTCTTCATAAGGTCGGCATATATGGGCGTGGAGGAAGGATACACGCTCAAGGTGAACTTGCCCGTGCCTATGTCCTTGCCGCGCAGTATAGACGCCGCCTCGATAATATTGTCGTAAGTGCCGCCCGCGCAGCCGGCTATTATGCCCTGCTCCACGTATATCTTGCCGTCCTTAACTTTTGAAACAAGGTCCAATTTCCCCTTGCCCTTGAGCAGCTCGTTCGCCTTGACTTCCGCTTCGTGCATCACGTCCGCGGGGTTTTCTATCACCTCTTGCAGATCGTAGGTGTTTGCGGGGTGGAAGGGCATGGCGATGACGGGGCGAACCTTAGAAAGGTCTATCTCCACCACCGCGTCGTAGTAAGCGAGTTTTTCGGGAGTGACGGGGCGGTAGTCGTTCAATCTGCCGCGCACGGCGTAGTAGTTCTTCACCTCGCCGTCGTCCGTCGTCCATATGCTGGAGAGGCAGGTGGTTTCGGTAGTCATCACGTCTATGCCGTTGCGGTATTCTATGGGCAGATTTTTCACGCCCTCGCCGATAAATTCGAGCACCTTATTCTTCACAAATCCGCCGGGGAACACCTTGCCGATGAGGGAGAGTGCCACGTCCTGAGGACCCACGCCCTTGGCGGGTCTGCCCTTTAACACGACCGCCACGACTTCCGGATAATTTATGTCGTACGTCCTGCCCAGCAGCTGCTTTACCAGCTCGGGGCCGCCCTCGCCCACCGCCATGGTGCCCAGGGCGCCGTAACGGGTGTGGGAGTCGCTGCCCAAGATCATCCTGCCGCAGCCGCTCATCTGCTCGCGCATATAGGTATGGATGACCGCCTGGTGAGGGGGTACGAAGATGCCGCCGTAACGCTTTGCCGCGGAAAGACCGAAGACGTGGTCGTCCTCGTTGATAGTGCCGCCCACCGCGCACAGCGAGTTATGGCAGTTGGTGAGCACATAAGGCAGGGGGAACTTTTCCAGCCCGCTCGCCTTGGCGTTTTGGATTATACCCACATAGGTGATGTCGTGCGACGCCATAGCGTCGAACTTTATCTTCAGCGGCTCGCCCTTTGCCGTTACGGGAAGGGTGTTGTGCGCGCTGAGCACGGCATAAGCCATTGTGCCCTTGTAGGCATTATCCAGCGCGGCGGCGGGAATACCCTGCGCCGCCAAAGTCTTTGCGTCCGCCTGCTTGCCGTCAAGGAAGAAAGCCCCTTGAGCGCAGACCGTTACTGCATTGTTCATCATATCCTCCTAAATGCGCGTATGCGCTTAAACTTATACACGGATATTATAATATAAAATACGGCATGAGGCAATCGATTTGCCCTTTCAATTTTGCCTTAAATGAATTTTGTCCGCGGGCAGGATGATTGCGTGCTCCATCCCCTTGCCGAATACCTCGCGCGCGTTGGGAGCGTGGAGCACGAGCTGCCCTCTCCCCTCCTTATCCTTAAAGATCATGGCGTGCCCGCCGTTTTTTTCGTAGACGGCGCCCAGCTGGGTGAACTCTCCGTCCGGCTCCCCGTTCACGCTCTTTGTGGCAAGCAGGGCGTAAGTGCCGCCCGCAAGGTGGGTGGACCACAGCAGATATAGCTCCCCGCCGTGCTCATAATAAAAGGGTCCGTCCGTAACTTTTTTCTTTGTTAGGGTGGGTCTGAACGTATTATCGCTCCCCTTGAATAGGAGTTTGCCTTGGCGGGCGATACAGGGCATTTTGTCCATGTCCGCGGGCGGAAGGTCAAAGTCTTTTTCCTCGTAAACGCTGCACAATATCTGCCCGTCCTTCACGTCGATATATTCGCGGCAGTAGGTGAAATATATCTTGCCGCCCTTGACCAGCATGGTGCCGTCAAGGCAATTTTCCCCCTCCGGGGTGAGGCGCGCTATCGGCTTGTAACCGCCGTCCGCCCTATCCGAAGTGAACAGGTACACTCCGCGCTTGCCGCCCTTGGGGCGCAGGGTGATGAGCAGGCAGAACTTGTCCCCCGCCCTGTGGATCTCCGCCGCCCAAAAGTCGGAATATACGGAATTTTTCCCGTCTATGAGTGTGAACGGCCCTCTCCACGAGCGCAGGTCCTCGCTCTTGTAGCACACGCACATACCCGAATCGTTATAGCTATAGTGGTAAATAGTGCCCGTCATGAGATAGCCGCCCTCGCCCGGATTGACGATAAAGGGGTCGCGGATATTTATCTCATCAAGCGCCATGCCCTCGCGGTATTCTGGCGGCCAGACCATGCGCCTGCCCGTAATGTATTTGCGCAATTTCTTATACAGTCCCATACGTCCCTCCTTGGCAGCTCCCTATCCTGACCACGTACTTTTTCACCATCTTGGCGGGGCGGTAAGAGAGCTTGGATTTCCTAAGCCCTTCTATCCCCATATCCTCCTGCCTGTTGACGTAGCGCAAGCCCTCGTAATGCTTTTTTGAAAACATCTGGTTTATCGCGGGGTATATGCCGTCGTATTCTATCTCCCCCTTTTCTATGTGCACGACCGCCACGCCCGAGGGGAGGATCTCACCCAAAGAAAACGCCGCTATCTTGCCGTCTATCTCCATCACGTCGGCAAAGGCTTCTCCGCGCTCTACCATTCCCAAGCCGAGTGAGAGCAGATTGAGTTCGTCCATCACGGTGCCGCCGTCTTCTTTGTCCGCGCTCCACTTGGCGTACAACTCCAAAAGTCCCTGCCTGTCCCTCTCCTCGTAGGAGCGGAACACGTATCTGCCCGCATAGGTGTTTACAAAGCGGGTGACGTGGTTGCGCTTGCCGTGGAACTTCTTGCCCGCTAGCGTGATAAGATCCTGCGGAAGGTAGAGGTACTCCTCGTAATCGGGATTGCTCCCTTCCACGATAGTGCCTTCAAGATCGATATTGTCGATATACTCCCGGGGAAGAGCCATCACGCACGCGCAGCACGCGTCCTGCCGCACGAACTCCTTTAACGCGTTGAAAGCCGCCCTAACATTGCTCAATTTGCACAGCGGGGGCAGATAGATATATCCCGTGCACCCTTCGAAACCGCCCTGAGGAACAAAGCGGATAAATATGGCGCCGCCCTCCTCCGCCACTTGCATATGCTCATAGTCGTAAAAGGACCACCCCTTGCGATAGAGGCAGGAAAATTCGCTCCCCTCATAATCCGTATCGGCAAGATACGCCTTTATTTTCCTCTCCGCCCTATCGTCTATCTTCTCAAACAGCATAAACCACCTGCAAATCCTTGTAATATCGCGCGCGTTTTGCTATAATATCTATCGTGAAAAAAAGGTATTTTTATCTGTTGCATCCGATATACAGCATCTTAGCCGCGCTCATCGATATTATAATGCTTGCGGCGCTTGTTGTCAATGTTCTGCGCCTTGCGGACGCGGCGGGAATGACTTCTTACAATCATCCGCTGGACATAACCGCCTGCGTGGTGCTGCCGCTCGCGGCGGCGTTCCTGTCATCCTTCGTGTGGGGTTCGGGATACACGCTGGGCAAAGGGGCGCTCTATATCAACCTTGGGGTGTTCGTAAAGAAGATACCTTACGACAACATCGTAAAGATGCGCTCGGACGAAGCGCGCTCCGCCCTGGCGATGTACTACCTCATCTCCCTGCCCAAGGGCGCAGAGGAGGCTGAAGCCTGCGTAAAGGGGGAGATGATCCGCATAAAGCGGGAAAAATACGACGAGTTTGCAAAAGCCGTGACCAAGCTGAGCAAGCGCGCGGAATACGAAATAGTCACCGCGGGGGAAGAAGAATGAAGGTTATTTTGGCGACAAACAACGCGCACAAGGTGAAGGAGATACGCGAAATTTTGGGCGATAAGCTGGGGCAGACGCTCACTTTGAAGGAAGCGGGCGTGACAGCCGACCCGGAAGAAAACGGCTCCTCCTTTGTGGAAAACGCCCTCATAAAGGCGCGCGAGATATGCCGCATCACCTCCCTGCCCGCCCTCTCGGACGATTCGGGGCTGTGCGTGGACGCGCTGGGCGGCGCGCCCGGCGTGTATTCGGCGAGGTATAGCGGCGGAGATAGTAAGGACAACATCTCCCTGCTTTTAAAAAATCTGCAAAAGGCGGAAGAGAGCGGCGATCGTGACAGGACGGCTCACTTCTCCTGCGCCGTTGCGCTCGTGTTCCCGGACGGGAGGGAGATCACTGCGGAGGGCAGGACGTACGGCTATATAACCAAAGAAGAGCTGGGCACCTCCGGCTTCGGATACGACCCCGTATTCTTCTCCACCGAGCTGGGCAAGACCTTCGCCCAGGCGAGCGAGGAGGAGAAAAACTCCGTATCCCACCGCGCGAGAGCGCTGCGCGCCCTGGAGGAAAAACTGTGAAGACGCTCGTCATCATCTCCGATACCCACAACATGGGGATGGGCAATATGCCCTCCCGCGTGCTGAACGCCATGGACGAGGCGGACTATATCCTCCACCTGGGCGACGGGGAGAGCGACATCCTCGCGTTAAAGCGTTCCTACGGCGGCAAGGTGATAGCCGTGCGCGGCAACAACGACGCGAGCGGAGAAAAAGAAAGAGTGGTGACGATAGAGGGCGTAAAGATGCTCCTCACCCACGGCGACCTGTACAACGTGCGCACCCGGCTGGAAAAACTGTTCGCACGCGCCAAGGAAGAGGGAGTTGATTATGTGCTCTTCGGTCACACCCACCGCGCGCTCGTCACGGAAGAAGGCGGCGTGACCTTCATCAATCCCGGCAGCCTTAAATACAAGGGCACCTACTGCTACGGCAACATAGGGGGCGGCAAGCTCTACGCCGTGATAGTGGATTTAAATTCGTAATCAATTTTTTGCAGGTATATATATGGAAAGAAAGGACATCAGGAACATAGCCATTATTGCGCACGTCGACCACGGCAAGACCACGCTGGTCGATCAGCTTTTGAAGCAGAACAAGATCTTCCGCGAAAACGAACATGTGGAAGAGCGAGTCATGGACAGCGGCGACCTCGAGCGCGAGCGCGGCATAACCATCTTGGCGAAGAACACCGCCCTGCACTACAAGGGAGTGAAGATCAACATCATCGACACCCCCGGTCACGCGGACTTCGGCGGCGAGGTGGAGCGCATCCTCTCGATGGTGGACGGCGTACTTCTGCTCATCGACGCGGTGGAGGGATGCATGCCTCAAACGCGCTATGTGCTGAAAAAAGCGCTCGGCTTGAACAAAAAGCCCATCGTGGTGATAAACAAGATCGACCGCGGCGGCGACGTCAACCGCGTGATAGACCAGGTGATAGACCTCTTCATCGAGCTGGGCGCAAACGACGACCAGATAGATTTCACCACCGTCTACGCGAGCGCGAAACAGGGGTGGGCGTCGCTCGACCCCGCAAAGCCGGGCACGGACATGTCCCCGCTTTTGGATACCGTCTTGAAGGACATCCCCTGCCCCGAGGGCGACCCCAACGACGGCTTGCAGGCGATAATCTGCAACCTCGACTACGACGACTATGTGGGTAAAATAGGCATTGCGCGCGTGGTGCGCGGCAAGATAAACAAGGGTCAGCCCTCCACCGTATGCCACACGGACGGCACTGCCACCACCGAGCGCATCCTCCGCCTCTATCAATTCGAGGGATTGAAGCGCGCGGAGGCGGACGAAGCAAGCGTGGGCGACATCATCGCGGTGAACGGCCCCGAAACGCTGGGCATAGGCGACACCATCTGCTCATACAATATGCCCGACCCCCTGCCCTTTGTGAAGATAGACGAACCCACCCTGTCCATGCTCTTTATGGTGAACGATTCACCCTTTGCCGGCAAGGAGGGCAAATTCCTTACCAGCCGCCACCTGAGGGCGCGCCTCTTTAAGGAAGTGCAGACGAACGTGAGCATGCGCGTGGAGGAAACGGAAACGCCCGACTGCTTTAAGGTGTACGGCAGGGGCGAGCTCCACCTTTCCGTGCTGATAGAAACCATGCGGCGCGAAGGCTTTGAATTCCAAGTCAGCCGCCCGGAAGTCATAATAAAGGAGATAGACGGGGAAAAGTGCGAACCCATCGAGCGGCTGGTGGTGGAAGTCCCCGCCGAATATGTGGGCGTGGTGATGAATAAGGTGGGCGCGCGCAAGGGCGAACTAAAAGAGATGTATCCCGACGAGCGGGGCGGTACACGCCTGGAATTCACCATCCCCTCCCGCTGCCTCATCGGCTACCGCAGCGAGATGCTCACCGACACGCGCGGCTTCGGCGTGATGACCCACACCTTTGAATGTTACGCGCCCTACCGCGGCGACATACGCGAACGCGCCCGCGGCAGCTTGGTGGCGTGGGAAGACGGCGTGACCACCGCCTACGGACTTTACAACGCGCAGGAGCGCGCCACCCTATTCTTGGGCGCGGGCGTGCCCGTCTACGGCGGCGAGATAGTGGGCGAAAACTCGCGCGAGGACGACCTCGTGGTGAACGTGTGCAAGAAAAAACAGCTCACCAACAACCGCGCCTCCGGCAGTGAAGACGCCCTGCGCCTCACCCCTCCCACCGTGATGAGCCTGGAACAGTGCCTGGAATTCATCAGCGCGGACGAGCTGGTGGAAGTCACCCCCAAGAGCATTAGGCTGAGGAAGATAGTGCTTAGCAGGGAGCAGCGCTTAAAGATGAAGTACGGCAATAATAAGGGGTAATATGGGCGGCGGATTTTTCGAAAGCGTATACCAAGCGCTCATGCTTATCCCCCGCGGCAAGGTGGTCACCTACGGGCAGATAGCCCGCGCGATAGGCGCGCCGCGCATGGCCCGCCAAGTGGGGTACGCCCTGCACGCCAACCCCAAACCGGGGATAATCCCCTGCCACCGCGTGGTGAACAGGGAGGGAAAGCTGGCGGGAGCATTTGCCTTCGGCGGACTGCAAGCGCAGCAAAAACTGCTGGAAGAAGAGGGTGTGGAAGTAGTGAACGGCGCCGTGGACCTGAGCAAATTCGGGTACACATTTCCCGGAAAATAATAAAAAAACGATGGCAGGGGCGGAAAAATATGCGATTGAAAAAATTGATGCAAAGCTGGAAAGACTTTCCTATGCTGCAAGAATACGATATGATGGGGTGGAGAAATATCCCCGGGGAAAGGGAGCAGATAAAGAGGGATTTTTTGAGCAAGTGCGCCGGCTGGACGGAGGAAGAAGGGCTTGTTGAGTGCTACAACAGCGACCTTGTTTTGCTCTATAACCTCTACGCCGAGCGCCTTTGCCAAACCGTGCTTTTCAAAGTAAAAAACGTCGTCCCCCGCTACTACGGCAGATCGGATTCCCGCTGGTCGGGCATGTTCCGCGAAAAGAACGAGATAAAATACATCGACATCAACCCCTACCCCCTCATGCGCATGCAACGCGACAAAATCCCCGCCGCGGACATCGACGGCGTGCGCGTTACAAACACTTTAGACGCCCTGCTCCTTGTTTTTGAACACGAGCTCACCCACCTGATAGAAAAGACGTCTTACGGCAATACGTCGCACGGCGAACGCTTTAAGGATATAGCCGCGCTCTACTTCGGCCACGATCCCAAAGCCGCCGTGGGGCACACCCTCCCCACCAAATCCAGCAGCATGCGCAACACGGGCGACCTCGACTTTCACGCGGGCGACAAGGTGCGTTTTGAACACCGCGGCAGAATTTTATATGGTGAAATAGCGCGCATAAACAAGCGCGCGAGCGTGAAGATAACCGCCCCCGCCGAGTTTTTAAATTCGACTTTTTACGTCCCCCTGCTCATGCTCCAGCGTGTGAAGGAGGGCGATTAACTCCGTTTTGTGTAAAAAAACCGCGCACGCGCATATTTATTTTGACTTATTTTTAATATTGTGCTATAATAATTGCGTATAATAAATATGAACTTATATGAGAGGAAATATCATGAGTGACGAAGAAGTAAAACCTGTGGATGACGACGAGGAAAAAAAGCCCGCCAAAAAGGAGCGCAAACTCGCCCCCGGGGCTTTTGCCGCATTCGAAAGCAAGTATCATGTTGTGGGCAACGTGCTGGTACTTTTGGTGTGCATTGCGCTCATCGCCATGTGCGCTTTTTCCAACGCCACTTTCGCCATATATACTCTGCCCGACGGCACTCAGGCGGAAGTGAGCCAAAACATAATCCAAATGGGCTCCGCCTTCACCGTGTTTGCCATGGACGATCAGGAACTCATATCCTACAAGACTTCCGCCGACAAGCTCATCTATGACGAATTGGCGACGTCCGGTGCGAATATGAACGACTCCGACTCCGTCCGTGAAGCGCTTGAAGCCGCCATGGAAAAACATACGGAGATAAACTACGCTCAATATGTGCTGGTGAGCGCCTTCATCAACTTAAAGCAAGCCACCGGCAAGCTGGAGCTCCCCTCCTCTGCCGCGGAGGAAACTCCTTCTGGCGGCACGGACGCAGCCCCCGTTGAAGAAACCACCGTGGCGGACACCATTCAGATATATGTGACCTTCGGACTTACGGTGCTGGGCGTGGGCGCGGCTCTGCCCATGGCGCTCGCGGCCCTCTCGCTAGCCATACTCATATTAAAAGGTCTTTTCATATTGATATTCTGCCGCAACGGCAAGAGCCTGCACATAGCCTTCCCGCTCGTGTGCATGTTCACCATCCTCGCCCTGCTCATGCTTCAGCTGGGCGCCGTGGGCGAACCGGGCATCTTCCTCTATGTGCTCTTCGGCGCGGCATTTGCCGGCATGCTCATCGTGGGCGTGGTGCGTTACGCCGCTTACCCCAACAAGTTTATAGGCAAGGGACTTTTGAGATATATGCTCATGGACGCGGCGTTCATCTCCGCCTTCAGCCTTTCCCTCACCAACCCCCTCACCGCGACTATGGAAAACGGCTCCGCCGTATCCATGAGTATCGGTCAGATGGTATCTTCCGGAATGTTCACCGCAAACATCCCCGCCGAGTTCGATCTGCAGCTGTGGCTCATCCCCCTGGGCGTGGCAGCGGCGATGGTATTTGCCACCTTGATAATGGGCTGCATCATGGCGTCTAAAACGTACGTCGTGGGCGACAGATGGCGCAAACGCCAATGGAAGGCGCGCAACGAACTCACCACGATAAGCGCGATCCTGCTCACCGGCTTTGCGGCGGCGTTCGCGTGGGTGTACAGCTACCTGTGCAACACCTACCTCGACTTGGGCCTTACCTTCACGGTGAATTTGCCCATGTTCATCGCCCCCGGCATCCTGGCGGTATTGCTCATCCTGCTGCTCATCATCCGCCCCACCAAGAAGGTGAAGAAGGTAGTCACGGAAGACATCGACGAATAGCCTCGGCAAAACAAGAACGGCTCAACCGCCCTATCCCAACCGCAAAACAACACCTTTACAAGCATACAAGCCTTAATGCAAATCTCGCATTAAGGCTTTTTCTTCCCCCAAATCGAGGTACGGAAAACGTACCTCGGGAACTTTCTAACTTCCAACAAATAACTCAAGCTTCCCCATAATCGAGGTATGGTTTCCGTACCTCGATTGTTTTTTGTATGCGAGATATACAACGGATACCTAGAGTGTTTTTTGTGCGCGAGGTACGTTTTCCGTACCTCGCCTATTCTATCCCTCGGCGATAAGCGCTGTAAAGCTACACTTCTTAGTAAACTAAGACGAGCAAAATTATGTGCTGTACACATATTTTTTCGAGGTACGTTTTCCGTACCTCGCAGTCTTTCTAACTCCCAACAAATAATGCAAGCTTTTTTCTATAATCGAGGTACATTTTCCGTACCTCGCCTATTCTATCCCTCGGCGATAAGCGCTGTAAAGCTACACTCCTTAGTAAACTAAGACGAGCAAAATTATGTGCTGTACACATATTTTTTGAGGTACGTTTTCCGTACCTCGCGGTCTCTCTCGCTCCAAATAAATAGCACACGCTTCCCCATAATCGAGGTACGTTTTCCGTACCTCGCCTACTCTATCGCCCGACGATAAGCGCTGCAAAGCTACACTTCTTAATAAACTAAGACGAGCAAAATTATGTGCTATACACATATTTTTTCGAGGTACGGTTTCCGTACCTCGCGGTCTTTCTCGCTCCTAATAAATAACACAAACTTCTCCGTAATCGAGGTACGGTTTCCGTACCTCGCGGTCTTTCTCACTCCTAATAAATAACTCGAACTTTTCTCTATAATCGAGGTACGGTTTCCGTACCTCGCAGTCTTTCTAACTCCTAATAAATAACACGAACTTCTCCGTAATCGAGGTACGTTTTCCGTACCTCGCCTACTCGACTCCTCGGTGATAAACGCTGCAAAGCTACACTTCTTAGTAAACTAAGACAGGCAAAATTATGTGCTGTGCACATATTTTTTCGAGGTACGGTTTCCGTACCTCGCTGTCTCTCTCGCTCACAATAAATAACTCGAACTTTTCTCTATAATCGAGGTACGGTTTCCGTACCTCGATTGGTGTAGGGGGAGGTGTTTTTTGATAAGAAATGTGATTTTTGATAAGGAAAAAGCCTTGACTTACCGTTTGGTAAATTCAAGGCTTATTTGTTTGCTTTGATATAACGTTCTCTGCTTTATTCCAAAAATAAATTATATTCTCGCTACGCCCGTCCTTCTTGCGGCTTCCCTCACGGCGCTTGCAACGGCGTCCTTAACGTGGGGATTGAAGGAATCGGGAATGATGTAGTCGGGGCGAAGTTCGCTTTCCGGAATCACGTTTGCAATGGCTTCGGCGGCGGCTATCTTCATCTCGTCGTTGATGTCCTTAGCGCGCACGTCGAGCGCTCCGCGGAAGATGCCGGGGAATGCGAGCACGTTGTTTATCTGGTTGGGGAAGTCGCTCCTGCCCGTGCCCATTATCTTCACGCCGGCGGCGAGAGCTTCATCGGGCATGATCTCGGGAACGGGGTTTGCCATGGCGAACACGATGGGATCGGAATTCATCGTCTTGACCATCTCCTTGGTCAGGCTGCCGGGAGCGGAAACGCCGATAAAGACGTCTGCGCCCTTGATGACGTCGGCAAGGCTGCCCTTCTTCATCTCGAGGTTGGAAATTTCCGCCATCTCCGCCTTGATGGCGTTGAGGCCGTCCCTGCCCTTGTAGATGGCGCCCTTGCGGTCGCAGAGCACAACGTTCTTCAAGCCCTTGCTCATCAAGAGCTTGGTTATGGCAATGCCCGCCGCACCCGAACCGTTCACCACTACGGAGAGGTTTTCCAACTTCTTGCCGGTGAGCTTGAGGGCGTTGAGCATGGCGGCCATGGTAACGACTGCGGTGCCGTGCTGATCGTCGTGGAATACGGGGATGTCGCACACTTCCTTCAGCTTCTTTTCTATTTCAAAGCAGCGGGGCGCGGAGATGTCCTCCAGGTTGATGCCGCCGAAGCTGCCCGCGAGCAGAGCCACGGTTTTTACTATGTCGTCCACTTCCTTGGAGCGAATGCACAGGGGGAATGCGTCCACGTCGCCGAACGTCTTGAACAGCGCGCACTTGCCCTCCATAACGGGCATGCCCGCTTCCGGACCGATGTCGCCCAAGCCCAAAACGGCGGTGCCGTCGGTGACCACCGCCACCAGGTTGTGCCTGCGGGTGTAGGTATAGGAAAGATCCACGTCCTTGGAAATTTCCAGGCAAGGCTCCGCAACGCCGGGGGTATATGCCACAGCCAGCTCTTCGCGGTTGGTGATGGGGGCGCGGGTGACGACTTCTATCTTGCCCGCCCATTCGCGGTGCTTATCGAGCGCATATTGCTTTTTATCCATTTTATTTCTCCTTTATGAGGTAAATATATTTTACAATTTAAGGTCATCCATAAAGTTACGGATGCTGCGGGCGGAAGCCTTTAACCTGACCATCTCGTCGTCGGTGAAGTCGTATGCGATGTGCTCCTTAACGCCGTCCTTGCCCAGGATGCAGGGCACGGAGATGCACACGTCAGAGATGCCGTAATAGTTATCCAAAAGCGAGGTTACGTTGAAGATGCTGCCCCTGTCGCCCATGATGGTGGCGCACAGTTCCGCCACGATGGCGGCGATGGCGAAGTTGGTAACGCCCTTGCGCTTGATGACTTGGGCGCCGGAGGAGACGATGTCCTGCACCAGCTCGTCCTTGTCGATGGTTATGCCGCGCTTTGCGCAATAGCTGTCCATAGCCATGGCGGAAACGTGCACGCTCGACCAAACGGCGAATTGGCTCTCGCCGTGTTCACCCGCCATAAAGCCGTGGATGTTGCGGATGTCCGCGCCCATCTTCACGCTGAGCATATAGCGGAAGCGTGCGGAATCGAGCACGGTGCCGCTGCCGAACACCTTGTTTGCGGGGAGACCCGTCTCTTTCAAAATTACATAGGTGAGAATATCTACGGGGTTGGATACCACCAAAATGACGCCGCCGTTATAGTACTTCATGATGTTTTGGGCGATGTCCTTTGCAATGCCGATGTTCTTTGCCGCCAAATCCAGGCGCGTTTCGCCGGGCTTTCTTCCCAGGCCCGCCGCCACCACGATGATGTCCGCGTCCTTCACGTCGGCATATTCACCGGGATGGATGTTCATGGAACCCATAGTGATAAGGCCGTGATTGATGTCCATGGCTTCGCCTTCCGCCTTTTCCTTGTTCACGTCGATGATGACAAGCTCGGAAGCGATCCTGTGAGTGGCAATGGCGAAAGCGGAAGTAGCGCCCACCATACCGGCACCGATAATGCAAATTTTAGAATGTCTGTCCATAAAAAACCTCTTTGTCCTCTTTATTCCTCTTTTCCCTCTAAACCACGTTGAATTATAACACAAAAGCGCCCTATTGTAAAAGCAAATACGGCGCCTGCGCAAAAAATTTTTACGACATTAATTGTAAAATTTGTATAAAATTACCTGCGGTTAAGCAGCACTTCTCCGCGCCTCATTTTACGGGATAGGTAAAGCTGCGCTCCTTTTCCAGCCTTTCTTTATATATGGATATATAATATTTCGCCATGGCAAGGTTGTGCTCCAAGTAATTGCCGCACTCGTCCGCCTTGGCGCCGGGGATCTCCCCTTCAAACGAGAGGATGAAATCGCACATATCGATTATCATCGGGTATATCTCCTGCGGGGTCTTTTCGCCGAACATGAGCAAGTAGCACCCCGTCCTGCACCCCATGGGTCCGAAGTAGACTATCTCGTCCTTGTGCTCGCCGTTCCTCAAAAATGTGGCTCCCAGATGCTCTATCGTGTGCAGGGCGGCTATGTCCGCCGCCGGCTCGCGGTTGGGCATCGTAAGGCGCAGATCGAAGGTGGTTACCGCCACATTTCCGCACCTGTCCACGCGCGAGAGGTATATCCCCGAGCGCAGATTGAGGTGGTCGATGGTAAAACTTGCTATCTTTTCCATACTTTCTCCTTATAAATAAGGGCGGCTTACGAAAGCCGCCCCGAAATTTTACGGCGTTTCCCTTTTGGCTTTCTTCTTTTTCACAACGGCCCTTATGATGAGCGCGGCTGCGGCTATCGCTATTATGCCGCCTATCGCGCCGCCCACCGCGGCGCCGATGGCGTAACTTTGCGTCATATCTTCAAACTCATCCGGCGACTGAATGAACTGCTCGTAGCTTTCGTTCTGCCACACGTTTACGCTCTTGATATAAAAGTTGTTGCCGTCGTCCTTGCGGTTTTCGAAGTATCCCATCTTCTGCCCGTAAGGTCCGTAGGTATTGCTGTTGATCTCCACGGTGAGCATCATGTACTCGGGCACCTTGGAAACGCCCGCGTAATCGGTCGCCCAAACAGCCTCTCCGTCCACATAGAAGACGTAATATTCGGGATTCCACCACACGCTGTAAGTGTGGTACTGACCGTCGTAGAGGTTATACCCCACGTCCGCCACATGGTCGCCGTAATGATACCACGGCGCGGAATATGCGTCGTAATGCAGGGCGTTGCCCGTTTCGGTGGGATTGTTTTGGAAGGAGGATTCATAGACGTCTATCTCCGTGCCGTCCTCACCGCCGCTGCCTATCTTGCTCACCGTTTCCGTCTGCAGCCAAAACGCCGACCAAAGTCCGCTGCCCGTGGGCACCTTTACAGTGGCTTCGAAGTAGCCGAACGCCTGCTCAAAGACGTCCCTCGTCCACACACCGCCGGAAAACGCGCCATCTTCCGGGCACTGATCGCATTCGGTGTTGCCGTCGCGGAAAGAAGAAACCACGAGTGCGCCCTCTTCCGTATCCAGCTTCAGCGTTTCGTCGCACCAATAGCCTTCGCGGCGCGTGCCGTGCTGAACGGGGTACCAGGACGTCTTCTCCCACACCTCTTCAAGGGTGGAAAAGTCGGAAAAATCGTCCGAGTAAGTGAGCTTCCAGCCGTCCGTCTCCGCAAGGGAGGGTTTTGCCGTTTCGTACTTATCCTGCCAGCAGCCCGCAAAGGCAAAAAGCGGGAGCGCTAGGCAGAACATTATTGCGATTATCGCCGATATCTTTTTCATAATAACCTCCGATAAGGTTATTTTACCGCAAAATCCCCGTCCCCTTCAACGGCTATTATTAAATTAAACTTACGTCTGCGCGAAAATTGTTTATTTTGGCTTTACATCGTCCTGCCCGGCTTAACTACTTGCCGCCGTGCTCGCTCTTCCACTTCTTTATATCTTCCAGGCGCGCCTTTATCTTGCCCTCCGCGCCTTGAGCCGTGGGGCGGTAGTACGTCCTGCCGATAAGGTTATCGGGCAGGCATTGCATATTCGTGAGCTTTTCGGCAGAATCGTGCGCATATTGATAGCCTTTGCCGTATCCCTGCTCCTTCATCAGCTTGGTGGGAGCGTTGCGGATGACGAGCGGCACGGGGTCGGCGAGCATGGTGAGCGCGTCCTTCTTCGCGCTCTCGTATGCCATATAAAGGGAGTTGGACTTGGGCGCGACGGACATATACACCACCGCCTGGGTGAGGTGGACGGTGCATTCGGGCATGCCTATGAAGTGACACGCCTGATAAGCCGCCACGGCTATCTCCAGCGCCTTGGGGTCGGCGAGCCCCACGTCCTCGCTCGCAAAGCGAATCACCCTGCGCGCGACGTAGAGGGGATCTTCCCCCGCTTCCAGCATGCGCGCCAGCCAATATACGGCGGCGTCCGGGTCGGAGTTGCGCATGGATTTGTGCAGGGCGGAGATGATGTTGTAATGCTCCTCCCCCGTCTTGTCGTAGAGCAGTGATTTGCGGGAAGTGCAGCCCTCCACCGTCTCTTCCGTGACGGTGACTCCCCCGTCCTTTTCCTCGCCGTTGAGCACAGCCATCTCCAGGGTGGAGAGGGCGCTGCGCGCGTCGCCGTTTGCAAAAGAGGCGATCATGCTCAGGCACTCATCCGAGATGTTCACCTTTATATCGCCGAAGCCGCGCGGGTCGGTTATCGCCCTGCGCAGCAGTTGCAGAATGTCTTCTTCCGTAAGCGCTTGGAGTACGAAGACTTTACAGCGCGAAAGGAGCGCGCCGTTCACTTCAAAGGAGGGATTTTCCGTAGTTGCGCCTATCAAGATTATGCTCCCCTTTTCCACATAGGGGAGGAAGGCGTCCTGCTGAGCCTTGTTAAAGCGGTGTATCTCGTCCACGAACAATATGGTCTTTTCGCCGAAGCGCCTGCCCTTGTCCGCGTCCTCCATCACCTGCTTTATCTCCTTGATGCCGCCGGTGACGGCGGAAAAGTTCACGAACTGCGCCTTGGTCTTGTGCGCAATTATCCCGGCGAGCGTCGTCTTGCCCACCCCGGGAGGTCCCCAAAATATCATGGAGCCGATGTTGTCGCTCTCTATCAGGCGGCGGAGGATCTTCCCCTCGCCCAAGAGGTGCTTTTGCCCCACGAATTCATCTAAATCGCGCGGACGAAGACGCGCCGCAAGCGGCTCGCCTTTACCCCCGTCAAACATACTTACCTGTTCCATATTCACGCCATCACTTATAGAGCGGCATAAGCCTGAAGGTGAAGTTCAGCTCCTTCTTCCTGCCCGTGTAGAAGCGGTATTCCCTGCGCGCGTCCGGTCCGCAGCTGTTGCTGCCCACTCCGCGCACGAATTTGAGCAGGGAGATATAGGTGTTTTCCTCCTTCTTCACCTCGAAATCGTGGGTCACGTCCAGCAAACTATCCGGGTCTACGTCCTGCGCGGTGAAGGAGAATGTCTGCCCGTCGCCCGCGATAAAGGCAAAGCCCCTGCCTGCGCCGTCGGTGACCGCCGCCCTTCTGCACTCGCCGTGAATGCCCGAATCCTGCGGCTTGATGTAGGGCACATACATGTCCTTAACGTCCTCGCGGTAAGTGCCCATCACGCTCTGCATCTTGAAGTCGGGGTAGTTTTCGTAAGGTCCCAAGCCGTAATATTCCGCCTTGGTAAACTTGCCCGGCATGATGAGGGACACGCCGAAGCGCGGCATGTCGTAGATGAACGGCGAGTAGAGAGAGGCGGTGACGTCGATATATCCCGTGTGCCACACGGTGTAGGTCACGTCGAACTGCATCCTCTTTTTGCCCGCCAGGTTCACCGTCTGCACGGCGTGTATCTCCGCCCTGCCCACCTTGTTTTCTATCTTCTTTTCGGCGGTGAATTTATCGCACGTTACCGATATATCGCGGAATCCGCGGAAGCGCCACAGCCAATCCACGTTCATATAGTTGTCTATCGGCGCGGCGTACATGAGCAGGTTGAAGCCCTTGTTCTCCACGTTCTGCGCCATGTATTCTTCCCCGTCCACGGTATACGATTCTATATTGCCGCCCACGCTGTCGAAGACGACGCGTATCTTCTTGCCGTCCTCTTCCGTGGTAACTATCGTCTTGTCGTTTTCCTCCACGAGCGCAAGGTCGCCCTTGCCCACTTCTATCAGCGTGGGGATGTATTTGCACAGCTCTATCTGCTCGGCGGCTATCTCCACCCCGTCCGATTTACGGCGGTAGGTGAACACCATATAGCAATCGTTGGCTATGTCGGGCAGAGGGTGCTTTAACGTCACGTCCATAAAGTCGCGCGGGGAGATCTCCAGCTCGAACTCGCCGCTCGCCGCCTCCTCGCCGGACATGAGGCACTTCCACTCCACCTTCACTTCCGCCGCGGCAAAGAAGTATTCGCTGCGGAAGCGGTACCTGTTGGACGAGATGTAGGAAGCCCTAATAGGTCTGTACGCCGCACGCATGGAATATGCGCCCGTGTGCGGAGTGCGGTCGGGATAGAACAAGCCGTCCACGCAGAAGTTGCCGTCGTGCACGGGCTCGTCGTTGTCGCCGCCGTACATATAGTTGCCGAAGGCGTCCTTGGCGGCATGATCTGCGAACTCCCAAATGCAGCCGCCCAAAAAGCTGTCGACCGAATCAAAAAGCTCCACATACTTATCCAGCGAGCCCGCGCCCACGCCCATGGCGTGCGCATATTCGCACAGGAAGAAGGGCGCGCGGTAGTACTTGGCGGGCAGTTTGCCCTCTACATACCTTTGGCATTTTTCCGTGGAAGGATACATGAGCGAGGCGATATCGTAACACCAGCGGCGGGTGTGGCACACGCCCTCGTAGTGGATGGGAGTGGCGGTGTCGAGCGACTTCAAGTTGGCGTAGCAATAATCCTGGCAGCGGTATCCGCCCGATTCATTGCCCAGCGACCACATGATTATGCAGGGGTTGTTCCTGTCGCGCATATACATGCGGTACACCCTGTCCCAATACCTGCTTTTCCACTTGGGATTTTTGCTCAGCTTGCTCACGTTGTAGAAGGGCGCCGTAGCGCAAAAACCGTGCGTTTCTATGTCCGCTTCGTCCACTATATACATGCCCATATAGTTCGCCGCTTTAAGCAGCACCGGGTCGGGAGGATAGTGGGAAGTGCGCACGCAGTTGCAGTTGAAGTCCTTTATTATCTTTATGTCGCGCAAGATCTGCTCCGCCGTCATGCACCAGCCGCGGTCGGGGTCGGTGTCGTGATGGTTTACGCCCTTGAGCTTTATCGCCGTGTTGTTGTAATAGAGCACGTTGCCCTTGATTGATATATTCCTGAGTCCTATCTCCTGCCTTGCGCAGAACACCTCTTCTCCGCCCTTTTCTATCGTGAGGTAGAGCATATAAAGTTCGGGCGTTTCCGCCGTCCACTGCACAGCCGAGGGCACGTCTATTATCGTGTCCCCGCCCGCTTCGCCGCGGTAGATGAGCTTATCCTTATAATAAAGGCTTGCCGTGAGGGTAGCGCCCTCCGCCAGCACCGCGTCCGTATGCAAATAGATGCGGTAATCTTTTTCGTTATTCACCGCCTTCCAGCCGAAATCCCACACATAGCTGTCGTAGTAATCGGTGAGGTAGACGTCGCGGAAAATGCCGTTGTTGCGGAACATGTCCTGCGCTTCGAGGTAAGTGCCCGTGCACCACTTATAGACCATCACCACCATCTCGTTTTCGCCGTCGAATATGTAGCCGGTGATGTCAAATTCCGCCGTATTGTGGCTGCCCTCGCTGTATCCCACATATCTGCCGTTGACGTAGAGCTGAATGCACGAAGCCGCGCCCAGGAAGGTGAGCACATGCTTGGTTGCGTGCTTTATGGTGAACTTTTTGCGGTATATACCCACGCTGTTATAGACTTCCTTCACGCCCTTGGGCGCGTTCTTGCCGCCCGTGCCCAGCTTTTCTTTTTTGCCCACTATGCCCTTGCTTGCGGGGACATAGGGCGGGTGCGGGTCGAACTGATACCTCACGTTCACGTAGTAGGGCTTTTCGTATCCTTCGAACTGCCAGCAGCCGGGGACGGCTATTTTATCGAACTTTTGAAAGTACGAATCCATGGCGAGGGGCACGTCGTCCACCTGCCTGAAATACAAAAAGTCCCACTCGCCGCTCAGGCAGCGAACAAGACCGCTCTTATACCTTTCCTCGTAATATTTGACCTTGTCGCACTCTTTTTTGTTCCTGAACGGAATAAAATAAGCGCGCGGCGCCAGCTTGTTTTCCTCGAATACGGAAAAATCGTTGAATTTGTCGTGCTTAAAACGGTAGATCATATCCTGCTCCTCATACTATTTTATATATTATAACACACGCGCGATATTTATGCAAGCAGCGTTGCGCCGCGCCTTTTTTCACCTTAATCATAGCCGTGAAATTGCGGCTTTTTACTTTGCGAGAGCCGCGAAAAATATGGCTTGCATTGCCGATTAAAGCTCCTCGCCGCGAGAGGGAGATAACAAAAAGTCAATAAGGTTTACTATCTTTATGCCGTCGAAATTCGTCACATACGTTTTATCGGCGGTGATTATGGTCTTTTCGTAAAAATCTCCCGTATTGCGGAAGGGAGCCACCTCGCGCTCGAGCGTATTTTTATCTATGAGCGTTTCGGTAACTTGAAAATAGCGCGTTTCCTCGTTACTTTTTGCCACAAAGTCTATCTCCTTGCCGCCGCTCCTGCCCACATAAACTTGATAGCCGCGGCGCAGAAGTTCCAAATACACTACGTTTTCTATCGAATGTCCGTAATTTTCCAAGGTATATCCCGCCACGATGTTCTTTAATCCCGTATCCGCCAAATAGTATTTTTCCAGCGACTTCATCACCTCTTTCCCCTTTACGTCGTACCTTTCCGCGCGGTAGATGATAAAGGCGTTTTCAAGCATTTGCAGGATATTCCCTATTGTGGCGGGGCGCAAGCTCTTATCCAACTTGGCTTCCTGCGCAATATATTTTGCCACGCTGTTTGTAGAAGTGATACTGCCCACATTCGTGCATAAAAAAGCATATACTCTCTTTAAAATATCTATGTCTTTCAACTTGTTTTTATTGAGTACGTCCTTCAAAATCACGGTATCGTATATACTCGATAAAAAGGCGTTTATCACCTGCTCGTCCTGAGGAAGAGAAAGCAACTGCGGCAAACCGCCGTATTTGAGATAGTTATTGAAGAGCTCTTCCCTGCTCAACCCCGATTTGCCGTAATATCCGTAATACTCCTTAAAGGACAGGGGAAGCATCTTGATCTCAACATATCTGCCGGAGATCAAAGTAGCCAGCTCGGAAGAGAGCAAGTAAGCGTTGGAGCCCGTCACATATATGTCAGCATCATACTCCAACGAGAGGGAATTTATCGCCTTTTCCCAGCCCTCCACTTGCTGTATTTCATCAAAAAACAAATAATTTTTTCTGTCGGTAAGGGCCTTTTCCTTGACCAAATCGTAAAGCTGCCTATAAGTGCGTACCTCGTCGTACTTCATAAGCTCGAAGTTTATATATTGTATCTGCTCAGGGCGCACGCCGCCATCTGCGAGCTCGTCGCGGAACATCTGCAAAAGCGTGGACTTCCCCGAACGGCGCAAACCGGTGACGACTTTTATTATTTTGCTGTCCTTGAACGCGCGCAGGCGCTTCATATATTCTTCCCTGTATATCATTATTCACTTGCTCCTTTTATTTAATTATATGTAAAAAGTCGTTAATAGTCAATACTTTTTACGCTGTAGAGTAAAACCTCTTAATTTTTTGCAAGTTTTTACGCTGCAGAGTAAAAACTCTTAATTTTTGACAAGTTTTTACTTTTTCATTTGATGTTAAAAAAATTGATTAAACGTGCCGTATGATACACAATATTGTTGTGAAGTATTTGCGGCGCGGGATATTTTTTATTGCCAACGGCTATTGGAAGGCGCTGGGCGGACTTTCTATCGCCCTGCTTTGGCTGATTGCGGGCGGAGTGTTCACCTGCACCTTGGCTCTCTTCCCCTTGGCGATACGCTGCTTTAAATGCGCCTATATCTCCTACAAGCCGTTCGGCAGGAGCGTTACGGTGATTTACGGCAAAATATCATTCTTAGGGTGTGTATGGATACTCACATTTGGCGCGCCCATAGCCCTTTATTGCATATTGCTGGCGTGCGCTTCCTGCGCCGTACTTGCGGGCATTCCCTCCCTGCCGCAGTGGTCAAAGCTGATAAAACTCGCCCTCTTCCCCGCAAACGCCATAATCGAATAACTTTCGATAAAATTGCCCTCATGCTTCGTAATACGCTTTTCTGCTCAACCGCAACTTTGGGAGACACTTATCTGCGCAACTAAGTAACAGTCTGTTCATACCGCAACACAGTTTATTGCGCGAGGTACGTTTTCCGTACCTCGATTGACTTTTGTGCGCGAGGTATACGGCATATACCTCGATTGATTTTTATATACGAGGTATGTTTTCCGTACCTCATCGAGTGCCGCTCACTCAAAAACCATATAAAATTGCATGACACCCCTTCTTTCGTCCAATTTAACATTCAATATTAAATCAGCCGAAATTATGTGCTGTACACATATTTTTGTTTTTCAAGTAAATGAATACACCGTTGTGACATAACTTTATGGACACTATCTGATAGAGAGCGTGAACGGGCAGAAAATAAGCGTATGAGTCGGTCAAA
>CALWKO010000026.1 GCA_944381275.1 uncultured Clostridia bacterium
AACTCCAGCCACATCGGCGAAGCTCCTATTGGGGGCGCGCCCCCACTTTATTACATCGCTACCCGCACACCATTGCTCAACGCTCTCACGCACGCAAACCATATTAAATATCCACAACATTAAATCCCGCGCCACCCGCACACCATCGCTCAACGCTCCCCCGCGCGCAAACCATATTAAATATCCACAACATTAAATCCCGCGCCACCCGCACACCGCCGCTCAACGCTCTCACGCACGCAAACCATATTAAATATCCGCCGCATTAAATTCCGCGCCACCCGAACACCATCGCCCAACGCTCCCCCGCACGCAAACCATATTAAATATTATTATCCGCCGAAAATCCCCGATAAAGAAAGCATTTTACTTTATTCGGAAAAATTTTGCAAAAATCCTTTTATATTGACATATATTGTCATAAATAAGCGGTTATATTATAACTGCAAATGAGGTGATGATATGAATATCGATTATATGAACAACACGGTTTACGGCAACGAATATCGCGCTCGAGAGGGCGGGGCGTATCGCGGCGGCTATGCCGGCGCAGGCTATGGCATGAGCAATTCGGACAAGATGTTTTTGGAAAGCGTCGTAAGGCGGCAGGAGATAGCCATGAAGGATTTATTCCTGCTGGCGGACAGGTACCCCGGGCTCATCCCCTCGGAAGCACTGGGCGGACTTTACGCCATAAACACGCTCTTGCAAGATTGCAAGGAGAGCGCGATAAGAAGGTAACAAAAAAGCCGCACCCGAAGGTGCGGCGAAGTTTTGCGATAAAAAATCAATCTTCGTCTTTAAGGGCAAAGCCGAGCAGTTCATCCACGCTCACTTTAAAAATTCGCGCTATCCTGCACAGTATCTGCAAGGAGGGCTCTGAAGAGCCGTTTTCGTAGTGTGAGATGGTGCGCTGCGAAACGCCGAGTTTATCGGCGAGCATAAATTGCGACATTCTGTTCTGCTTGCGAAGCAGCCTTAGATTCTTTGCAAAATCCGTCATTCTTATCTCCCTTTGCGACAATTTTGTTACGCAAAATATTATAGCATAAGAAGTTATAAAATTCAATGATTTTTCGCAAATATTATTGACAATATTTTAACATTATAATATCATATTGTAAAAGGCATATAAGCAATATTTTTATAAAAAAAGTTGAAAAAAGTGCCGCAAAAGAGAGGAAAATTATGGAATTTACGGCAAAAAGCGTAACAAAAGAGCTTACTATATCAAGCGGGAAATTGCTCGGCGGAAAGGTGCGCAACCTGATTACCGGCGCGGAATATTCGCTTGATATTAAGGACGAATTCACCGTGTGTTACAGGAAGGGCGCAAGCCTTCTTTCCGCAAGGAAGTATATAACTTCCGCAGACTGCGATTTCACTCAAACGGAGCGCGGCTACATCGCCGTCAAGGGCGGATTTTCCGTCAGTGCGGACTTCTCCGCCGCGGGTGACGCGCTGCGCCAGACCTTCACGTTCAAGTTTGACAAGGACGTCTTTATCGACTATATTCAATTTTCTTGCGGCGAGCAGAGCGCGCGCTATTCCTGGTGCGCTCCCGTGGGCAAAAGGGTGTTCCAGCCGGCAAAAATAGCGGCTATGGGTCAGCCCGTATATAACGGGGACGTCTTCACCGCCATCGAAAGTCCCATGGGTGAAAACACCATTGCGAGCGGCAAGGTGCGCATGCGCTACTATACGGGCAGAATGTTTTCCCAAGCGGAGCAGGGCGGAGCGTATACTCCCCCCTCCGTGGTGTACGGCGGCGGCGAGAGGGCGGAATTTAAAAGCATGCGCCGCGATTTCTTCCGCTATGTGCGCACTTTCTCCCGCCCCGAAAAGTTTCGCATCCAGTTCAACAGCTGGTACGACAACATGCTCGACATCGACCCTAGCAAGATAAAAAGCTCCTTCACAGCCGTGCAGCAAGGCTTTTCACGGGCGGGATTGCGTCTGCTTGACTGCTATGTGGTGGACGACGGCTGGACGGAGTACGACAAGCCCAAGTTTTGGGAGTTCAACGACAAGTTCAAGGGCGGCTTTGCCGCGGAAGCGGAGCTCACCCGCTCGCTGGGTTCATCCTTCGGCGTGTGGTTCGGTCCGCGCGGAGGCTATACCACGCAAACGCCCAAGTATGCCGCGCACCTCACAAAGATAGGGTATCACAAAAACGTCCTCTCGCGTGATATCTGCACGGCGGATTCCAAATATGTGGCGGACATGTGCTCGCGCATGGCGGAGTTCTGCCAAAAATACAACGTCAAGTACTTTAAGCTGGACGGCTTTGCCATCGCCCCCTGCTATGCAAAAGGGCACAATCATCCGCCCGCACGCGGCTATTCGGGCAAGGCGTTTTACACCTTTTTGTGGGAGTGCTGGTGCAAGGGATTTGAACATATACGCGGCGTTTGCCCGGACGTGTGCTTGAATATCACCTCGTATGCGCATTGCTCGCCCTTCTTCTTGAAGTGGGCGGACTATGTGTGGATGAACAACGCTTCGGACATGAATTACATAGGCAAGGGTGACAACCTCTCCCAATGCCTAAATTACCGCGACTCGCGCTACCGCGACCTGTATGAGGTGAGGCAGGTGCAATTCCCCGCCGCACACCTTTACAATCACGAGCCCGTCTATGCCGCGCGCAACTACAATCCGCCCCTGCCCAATCCTTCGCACAAGACGGTGGTGTATTCCGACGAACAATTCGCGCTGTATTTGAAGTGCTGCATGATGCGCGGGAGCGGACTTGCGGAAGTGTATTTTTCGCCCTCTATGATGGACGGAGATAAGTGGAACATCGCCGCGCGCACGCTGGAGTGGGCGGAGAGGCATTACGGCGTGCTCTCGCATTCCGAGTTCTTCGGCGGAGATCCCGCCAAGGGCGAAGTTTACGGCTACATTGCAGCGGACGGGGAGAGTTACATCCTCATGCTGCGCAACAGCGGCGACAAGGCGGCAAAATACTCCTTCGATCTGCCGGGGGCGGGCAGGGTGAGCGGCGAGCTTAAACCTTTCGAGATAAAATTTGAGGAAAAGTTCCGCGAGCAGTGAGCCCCGCCGCGCCTAAAAAGGCAAAAGGTTATAGTTTATAGAGTATCGCGCGCCCGCTCGCGCGATATTTTTACATAAAAAGTTATAAAATAAACGATAATAAGGTTGAAAAATATCCGCGTTTTTGCTATGATATTAGCAAAGTATGCTTGCGCATAACGCAAGTAATAATTCGGGAAGAATAATGAGAAAGAAAGTTTTGGCATTGATAGTAATCTTGACTCTGGCGCTTGGTGCGCTCGCGGCGTTCGCCGCCTGCGATAACACCGGCAAGCTGGATACCCCCACGGGCTTTACGCTCAACAGGCAGACGCAAACGCTCACCTGGTCCCCCGTGGAGAACGCCTACGCTTACGACTTTTACGTCACAAACGAGCAGGGCGAGCGCAGTAACGTGAACAACATCCGCGCGCAGGAGGACGAGGACGGCAACCCCGTAACGCCTTCGCAATCGCTCGCGGGCATCACCGCTTCCGGCACATACACCATCCATGTGCAGGCGCTTGCCGACCCCGAAGAGCTGGACGTCAGCGGCAACCCCTTGCATCAGGACAGCGACGTGGCGGAATACACCTACGTGCGCGGCAATCAGTACGCCAACCCTCAAAACGTAACGGCTGCCTATACCGTTGCGGAAGACAACGCTTCCGTATACGGTCTGCGCGTTACATTTGACGCGGTAGAGGGCGCCGCCGATTACACCGTGCAGATACTCTCCGGCACCACCGTGCTCGCGGAGCAGAACACGACTTCTACTACCAATTGGTACGAAACTTATAACAAGACGGATTCTGAAGGCAACACGACTACGGAAAGATTTTCCGATAACCCCGGCACTTACACCGTTCAGGTGCGCGCCAATGCCGCAAGCGACAGTAACGATATCAACTCCGCATGGTCTAGGGTAAACGTGAACGTCACCGCTCAGCTTATCAATCCCGTCATCACGCAGTACTCATTCACTTCCGAAACTAATCAAAGGCTCAGGTGGACAAAGGTGCCCAACGCCTCCTCCATCACCGTGGAAGCGTGGAAGATAGATGCCACCGATGATGATACAGTCAACGACAGTGCGCTTTCTCTCTTCCAAAATATAGGGGAATATGCTAAAACTCACGAGGCGGACTACTCCTACACCTCCTCCTCCGGCACAGCGGAAAATACCCTGCTCAGCAATCTGAACATGACCGAAGCGGGCGAATATCTCATCACAGTAAAGGCGAACGGCAACGAAACCATTTACTTCTCGTCCGAAAGGGTGAACACGACCACTTCTTCGCAAGCGACTGCGGATACCCGCCTTTATACGGCAACGGTGACAGGCACTCCCGTTTTGGGCGATACCATCCCTGCTGACGCAAGCACGGTGAACGTCAGCTTCAACGACATCTCTTCCCAGTCGTTGGGCATAAGCGATACCGTATATATCCGCTTTAACAAGGATATTTTGAACAGCGCCAATATGTTCAAAATAATTCTCTCGTCCGTGAATACGTCCTCGTCCAACTCCCTCTCCGACCTCACCGCATCCGTGAGGATAGAAGCGGGCACGGGAGATGACGAGGGTAAAATAGTTATACTAGCCGATTCCGACGATTACGAGGCGGCGGTTTTAACGGAAGAGGGCGAAGGCTATTTGCTCACCTATTCTTTGGATAGGATATTCCACAGCGCCGCAGAAGAAGGCGCTCAGCCCACGCATAACCAAACTTCTTCCAACATGTACGGCAGATACTTCAACGTGCAGGTGCAGGCGTGCTACCATCAAAGTAAGAACGTCAGCCCCGACGACGAAGGGCTCACCGGCAACGTGACGGCGCATCTGCCTAGCGAAAGGCTTATGCTTTCCGCTTCCTACCTTTCGGTATGCGAGCCGGAATTTGACGAGGCAGCCAATACCTATACCATAAAGACCACCTATATCACCGACGAATCGGACGCGGTAACGGGCGTATACGCTGCCGCTCGCGCCCAGCTCATGTATATTCAAAAGCTGATGATCACGGGCGACAATTGCGCGGGCAAGACCTTTATCATCGCCGAGGATATCGACTTCAACTCCAACGCCTGGCTCGCTCTCCGCAACGTGGCGTTCGAGGGCACCATCAAGAGTGCGGACGTGGAATATTCCGAAGGGGTCAGCCGTTCGGGCGAGTATACGATAAGCAACCTGTACGTCATGAACAGCGCGCTTTTGGAATATTCGCGCAGTGAAGAACATGAGAGCGCATATCTCCACTTTACGGAAGATTACGCCATGTTCCCCACTTTCAGCGGCACTTTGAGCCATGTTAATTTCAGGAGCATACACGCCGCCGACGGCGAGTATTCCTACACCATCCCCGGGCAGGAAGCCACCGCGGATTCCGAAGCTACCGAGGATGAAGAAAAATTCCAGCGCCCCGCCGTTTCCGCAGTCATCGCGGGTGAAAACAACGGCATTATAAAATACGTATTCGTAAACGGCTCATTCACGGCGATAAACACCTCCGGCGTGATCGCCGCAATAAATAACGGCACTATCACCGCTTGCGAAAGCGACATCTCCTTTACCGCTACCGCCTACGCCAAGGAGGGCAGTGAAGGCGAGGAAAACACCGCCTATGTGGGCGGACTCGTGGGTCAGAACGCCTTAGGCGGCAGGATAAGCGCAAGCTCCCACCGCGGCACAGTCACCTTGACTAACACCGCCTTAACTAGCACCGCTTTGGGCGGATTTGTGGGCAGTAACGCCGGCTCTATCTCAAATAGCTACGCCATGGGCAACGTGAGCGCAGGCAGCACCACGGTGACCTTGTATACGGGCGGCTTTGCGGGCGAAAACAGCGGCAGCATAACGGGCAGTTACTACGGCAGCAAGTTCACCGCGGGCGCATACAGCAATATCGGCGAAGTGCGCGCGGAGCATGCCGGCGGCTTTGTTGGCAATAACAGCGGCACGATAAGCAACGCTTACAGCATAGCAAGGGTGAGCGGCGGCGCAACCGCGGGCGGCTTCGCGGCGGTGAACAGCGGCACTATAAGCTATGCTTACAGCGCCGGCACCACCAGGATAAGCAGCACCGTTCCTTCCTTTATATACAATAGCGCAACCCCCGATACCTGCTTTATGTATGACTACAACGGCGGCGAAGCGGGCGGCAGTGCAGCGGATTTGAATAATGAAACGCTCACTCAAAACGGCTTCGGCAAGGCGGCAAGCTATCAAACGCCCATCCTCAGCGGAATGCTCTATATCGAAACGTTCAGTGAAACCGTCTCTATCGGCGGCTCTCCCGCAATCAAGGGCGTGATGATGGTCGGCGGTACGGAATACGAGATAGGCTATAACTCCACCGCCACCGCAGACGGATACGCCGTAACCGCCTATGTGTCCGACGGCCCCGAAAGGTTCACCCTCAGCGGCACCGCGCTTGTGAAGTATGTAGTGACCGACAGCACAGACAGCACAGTGAGCTGCACGACGATAACCGTGACGGTTAGATGATGATTTTTTCAAGTCGCAAAGTATTTGTTTGCGAAGCGACAGCGACTTGAAAAAATCGTGAGATTTTTCGGAAGATAAAAGTTATGAAGTAAGCGCAAGTTACGTTACTTCCGAAAAGTGATATTTTTGGCTTGCCAAATTATAAAGCCTTGAAGCAACCATATAAGGGAGCGCAAGGCTTTATCTCTTCGCAGAAGAATATCATACGCCAAAAGTGAAATGCGCCCTCAAACCGCCAAGGCGACGAGAGGGCGCGTGATATTTTTGGAGATACTGTTTACCGCGAGCGGTAAACGCTCTCCAAAAGTTGCGGTGCCGCAGGCGCATTTATAACTACTTTTTCTTATAGTAAAAGTTATCATTCTATCACAATAAACTGTTTGTTTGGGTGGAGATGTAAGGGCGCGTGGAGATTTGCCCCGCAAATCTCTTTGCGCGGCGACAGATAAAGCAACGATACCCGATACGTCATTAATCTTTCCGCATATGAACTAGCGATACCCGATAAAGCAAGGCAAGCGCAACTATTTGAAGCGCGTACATGAGCAACGCCGGACGCCGATTGTGCTATTTATAGCGTAATCGGCTTTCGCGGACAACATGATTATGTTTGCATTCCGTTAAAGCAGTCAACTTACCTTATTAAATAGCAACGCTTACCGTAATTCTTTTCCGCGAAGTAAGTTGCGGCTCCGCAAAGCGGATTTACACTTATTTGGTTTTATTGCGAAAGTAATCACTCTACCCCATAAGATTGCGAAGAAACCAACTTACGCACTTATGATAAAAGCCTTTGCGAAGAGATAAAGTAGTGTAATAGAGCGCGGCAAATGCCAAGCGTTACCTTTGGAGAGGCGTGCCCTCTCGCGGAGCCGTGCGTGAGCAAGGCGGAGCCTGCGTAAGTACGAAGAAATCAACTTGCATTTTAATGATAAAAGCCGTTGCAGAGAGATAAAGAAGTGAAAATACCCGCCACCGAAAACCGCGCTTTTCGGTGAGCGCACCTTGAGCGGTGCGACTGCGCCGCGCCCAAGCGGAACGGAGTGAAGCGACGGGACGGAAAGGGTGAATGCACGCGCCGTGATAAAGCGCGCTACCCGACCAAGCGGCACGGAGTGGCGGGCGCGTGCAGAGGGGAAAACCGTGACGCAGAAAATAGTTAGCCGCGGACAGAGTTCGCGGCGGTATCGTTAAAAGTTTTTCGTAGAAATAAGGCTATTTTCAATGGAAGGGTTTCCCCTCAGCAAGCGGAAGGAAGAAGGGTAACGGCGGTTGTAAACCGCGCTACCCTTCATCCCTTCTTTCTTCCGCTTAACCTATATAGTCCACCCCCCATCTACGGTTATGATCTGCCCCGTAAGATAGGAGTTATCCAAAATAAATTGCAGCGCATTCGAAACGTCTTTGGGAGTGCCGATTCTGCGCAGAGGAATGTCGTCCCGGATGTCCTCCACGTCGCGGCTGAGCAAGGAAGCGTTCATATCCGTATCGATAAAGCCGGGAGCGATGGCGTTTACGCGAATGCCCATAACGCCCACTTCTTTGGCGAGAGCTTTGGTAAAGGCGTTTATGCCGCCCTTGCTTGCGGAGTATGGGGCTTCGCAGGCGGCGCCGCACTCTCCCCACACGGACGAGATGTTCACTATATTGCCGCTTCCCAGCCTGAGCATATGCGGAAGGACGGCGCGGCACATCCTGATGGTGCCGTTCAAATTGATGTCGATTATCTCCTCCCAGCGGTTGCATTCGGTGAGCGGGGCAATCTCGCCTATCCCCGCGCAATTCACGAGCAGATCCACCTTGCCGTAGGTGGAAACGGCGAACTTGACCGCCTGTTCCGCCTCGCTCTCGCTGCGCAGATTCAGGCAGTACGGCTCGAATACTCCGAATTTGTTTATATCTTCCGCCATGGCAAAAGCCACTTCCGAGCCGTTGCGATAGCAGCCGATAACAGCATAACCTTTTTCACATAAATCCTGGGCGATCTGCGAACCTATGCCGCCGGAAGCGCCCGTAACGATTGCAACTTTCATGCCTACATTATAGCATATGCGCGCGGAATATACAATATATAATCGCGCCGTAAGTTGCTTTTGACTTTACAAGGGCTATAAAATTATTTGTTATCACACAAAACCGCTCGGCAATGCTATTTCCTAATAGTCGTAAAGCGTATATTGCGGGAGAGTATGTCGTTATAAGAATAAGAAGTCACCTTGCCGCCGCTCACCACCGTGAATATGGAAGGGTACAGGTCGGTGAGCACGCCTTCCGCCCGCTCGAACTTATTTCTTCCGCGATTGATGTTCATCACCACATATTCGCCGCGCATCTTTTCAAGCGCGGACTTTACCGCATCAAGCTGCAATTTTGCCTTTCTCATATGCTCATTATTCCCGATAAATAAATTTTTATTCCGTCATAATCGCCCATTCGCCTCAATATACTTTAATGAACTTCAAGCGGAGGTAACTATGGCAATTCAGATAAAGGAAAACGATGTAACCGTTAAATATGTCGACAAGATAGGCAAAGGTCAGCTTGCGGCGGAATGCAGTATCGACGCTTCCTCAGGCGGCGTGAGCAAGATATATTGCGTAAGCGGCGGGGTGAGCGTTAAAAGCTTGCAGGCGCAGGAGCGCGCCGTAAAGGCGGTGTGCGAAGTGACCACCCGCGTCATCTATGCCGACGGTGCGGGCGCGGTGACGAGCGCGGACTACGTCACCGAGATCACCGAATCGATAGCGGCGGAAGGCGCGGTGGCGGATATGTCTGTTTCTTGCACCGCAAGCATTTCCGACGTGCAGAGCGAGGTGGCGGGCTCGTCCATCAAGGTGCAGACGGTGATAGATTTGGAATTTGAAGGGGAGTGCGAATATACCGCCTCATTGGTGGACGAAGTGCAAGGAGCGGTCACTCGCACGCAGCAAATATCCCTCATAAATTTTAAGGGCGGAGGAAGCGATTCCTTCACCGTTTCGGAAGAATACGAAGCAGGCTGCGCGATAGGCAAGATCCTCTCCTACGGCGCGGAAGTGTTTCTAAACTCCGTCCGCGCGGAAGAGGGCAGCGTGTACGTGGAAGGCGAGGTTTGGATCCAGCTCGTGTATGACGACGGCGGCATTTGCAGCAAGCAATTTTCCCATCCCTTTGCGGAAGAACTCATGATAGGTGGCGCCAAAACAGACGATATTGCAACTGTTAGGGCGGCTGTGAGCGGCATATCCATCCTTATAACGGGCAGTGAAGAGGAAAACGTGGTGCAGATGGATATTGCCGTAAATGCGGACGTAAGACTTTATCAAGAAGAGGAGATAGAAACGATTGCCGACGTATTCTCTCCCGCCGCCGAGCTTGACGTCGCCTTTACGGAAAAGTCGTTCTCGGCTCCAGCTGAGACTAAGTTCCTCGCCAAGCGCGTATGCGGCAATGCGGACGTGGAAGCGGAAGGGATAAGGCGCATTCTTGCGGGCGTGCCCTCCTATGCGGGGGTGAGCAACATGTACTTAGCGGGCGGCAAACTCACCTGTGAGGGCGTAATAAACGTGTGCGAAATATACGAAACAGAGGACGGCGCGGTGGATTCGTGTGCCGTGGAGATACCCTTCTCCTTCACCTCCGACTTGAAGGGGGATGAATGCGCGGAGATCTACTGCACGGGCGCGGCGGTGACCGATGTGGTGTCGCGCGTGCGCCGCGAGGGGGAAATAGAGGTGTGCGCGAACATCTCCCTGCAGATAGCGTGCATGAAAAAATGCGTGCTCCGCGGGGTGAGCAATATCGAAGTGGGGCAGGAGCGCGAGCTGGACATGGGCGGCATAAGCGTGCTCACCGTGGCTAGGGGCGAAACGCTCTGGGACGCGGCAAAGGCGCTCAACGTCCCCGAACGCGAGATAATCGAGCAAAACCCCTATGCGGAAAAGGGCATAAAAGAGGGCGACAAGCTGGTCGTGTTCAGGTGCATGGCGTAACATTCTATTAGTTAGGCAAGAGGGCGGCATATAACGTGCCGTCCTTTTTTATCCTTGACTTAATCGCCCTCGCGCGGTACAATAAAGGCATGGATAAAGTA
This sequence comes from uncultured Clostridia bacterium, assembly GCA_944381275.1. Lineage (GTDB taxonomy): Bacteria > Bacillota > Clostridia > Christensenellales > UBA3700 > Alloclostridium. Next base: position 10,617 of record CALWKO010000026.1, read on the forward strand.
ACCGTACTTGCAAACGCAAAACTCAACTTATACCTCGACGTGACTAGAAGGCGCGAGGACGGCTATCACGACTTGGATATGCTCATGGTCACCGTGAATTGCGGCGACGTCATCACTGTGAAAAAGGCGGAGCGCGGCGTTTTAAACGTTAAGATGGGCGGCGAGATAGCGGGGGAAGAAAACACCGCTTACCGCACGGCAAAGCTGGTTGCGGACCTCACCGGCAGCGGGCTGGACGTCACCATCGCCAAAAGAATCCCCATAGGCGCGGGTATGGGCGGCTCGTCTGCGGACAGCGCCGGGGTGCTCAATGCGGCGAAAAAACTCTTCTCGATTTCCGAAGGCGAGGCAAATGCCATCGCCATGCGCGTGGGCAGCGACGTGGTATACATGATGCACGGGGGGATCATGCGCGCCCGCGGCAGGGGCGAGCTGCTCACTCCCGCGGAGGGATTGGAAGGTTTGCGCAGCAAATATTTTGTGGTGGCGCAAAAGTGCATGGGCGCCACTACCGCGCAGATATATTCGCATTTCGACACTTTGGGCTTGCAGCCGAAAAACGTCTTCGACAAGGCGGTATCTTCTTTAAAGACGGGCAGGGGAGAAGAGCTCTACAACGCGCTGTTCCTCTCCGCCGCCTATTATTGCCCCAGCATAGTCGCTACAATATTCGATTTAAAGAACTTTTCGCCCAGCGTATGCATGACGGGCAGCGGCAGCGCCTGCTTTGCCATATTCGAAACCTTCGAGCGCGCCAAGGAGTGCTGCGAAAGTTTGCAACATTACAAATACAAGTCTATCCTGCATATAGTGTAAATTATTACATTGACAAAAGCTTTTATATATATTATAATCAAAATAACGAAAAACTCGGAGGAAAAATTATGAGCGAGGAAAATCGTTCCGCAACGGTCGGGGAGAAGTCCCCCAACGCCAAACGCAAGAAGAAGATCGCCATCGCCGTCATAGCCGCAATTTTGGTCGTGGCGATAGTGGTGGTGCTCGTCGTCGTACTCACGGGCGGCGGCATAAGCAGATCTTCCGCAGACGAAGTGAATATCGGAGCCTCACAGGCTAACGTTACGGAAATTTTGGGTGAAGCCACCCACAAGGACGGCAACGTTTGGGAATATTACGACGAAGAGGACGCTCAAAAGGGCGGCAGCTTCAATTATATCCGCATAACTTTCAATGAAGATAAGGCAGAGCAGATAATCTTCAGCGCCACGGGCAAAGATCTTTCCGGCAAGCAATTGCAGTCTATAACCTTGCTCACCAAGGGGAGCGGGGAGAGCGAAAGCGACTTTTACGTCACCATGCCGGGCGACGATACCAACGCCTACGACATAGCATACGCCACCGAATACGGCGACGGCAGTTTTTGCAAACAGCTTGTAAAGAGCGGCGTATCTTCCGCGTCAGCCGCCACCGTCAACTTCGAGTGGGAGGACGCCTTCGGCAGCAATTGCACCGCGCGCCTGCGCTTTACCTATCCTTATAGCGTAACTTATATAATGAACGGCGGCGTGAACAACCCCGAAAACATCGCCGGCTATTCGAGCGAATGGCTTGCAAACGGCTTCACCTTGCTCGACCCCGCGGAAAACGCCTATGATTTCAACAACGTCAAGGTTACCGCGGACGGCAAAATAAGCTGCACCGTGGTGGAGAAGAACTTTGAAGGATGGTATTCCGATCCCGAATTTACCACCCGCGTGACCGCCATAAACGCCGAGGACGGCAACGTCACCCTCTACGCCAAGTGGGGCGGTGAAAAGAGCAGCCGGGAATATAGCGGCGTGCAATACGTGCGCGCGGCTAACACCGTGCTCTTCGGCGCCTACCCTCAGACCATAAAGGCGGATGACGTCACAATAAGCGGCTCGGCAAACGAGCAGGGCTACTATACCGGCTCGGACGGCAGCTTGTATGCCGCAGTCACCGCCGCGCCTCACGACGGCGGCTATAAATTCTCCAACGGGGAAAAGGTGAAGGAGGGCGACACCTACTACTTCAAGGTCGAGCCCATCCAATGGCGCGTTTTGACCGATGAAGACGGCGCGCTCACCCTGCTTGCCGAGGACATCTTGGACGGCATGCACTTCGACGACGCAACTTCTTTGTGGAACGAAAGCAGCGTAAGGCAGTGGCTGAACGACGAATTCTATAACTCGGCATTTGATTCCGCCCAGGCGGCGATGATAAATGGCGTAACGCTGGATAACGGCATGACTTCCGTCCCCGTCAACTCCACGGGCGCCAACACCTTCACTTGTGAAAACACTTCCGATAAAGTATGGCTGCTCAGCTACAGCGAAGTGCAAAACGCCGAATACGGCTTTATAAGCGAGCTTGGCCAGGGCGACAGCGTTGCGGACGGCAGAGATCCCGAACGCAGCAAAGTTGTGACCGATTACGCCCGCGCCCGCGGCGCCCTCATCGTGGTGGGCAACAGCGACTATGCAGGCAACGGCAGCTGGTGGCTGCGCTCTGCCTACTACGGCAGCACTTCTTCTTCCCTCAAAGTCATGTGCGTGCGCAGCGACGGCTATGTGGGCGTTTACGACGAAAGCACCCTCACCGCCGGCGGCATTGCCCCCGCAATCAAAGTGACATTGCAATAATTTTTATCAATCCAAATAAAGCCGCTCCGTTCGGGGCGGCTTTTGTATGTAAAATTATTTATTTATTATTGCAATAACTAAGATTATATGCTAAAATAAAACTATATAATATATTAATATACTTGCACCCAAATTCGGCAGAATGCTTTATGCAGGGTGCGGATAGGGAGGGATTGTGTCACGAGATAGTGGAATAAAAGTTTTCATCGGCTCGTCGATAGTTGAATTCGAAAGCGAAAGGCAGAGCGTTTACAATTTTATAAACAGGCTTGGAACTAGAATAAGCGATTACTTGGGAATAAAGGTGTTTATATGCGAAAACGCCGACGGCGCCATGGCGATAACGCGCACGCAGGACGAATACAACGAGAAGGTGAAAAACAGCCAAATAACCCTGTTTTTGGTGGGGAGCCGTATAGGCGATTACACGCTCGAGGAACTGAATGTAGCATATGACGCCTATAAGAAAAACGGAGAGCCGCGAATATACGTCTTTATCAAGAGTATGGAAGGGGAGCGCCCCACCGTTGATAAATTAAAAGAGTGGCTGGAAGAAAGGCAATTGCCTTACGGCACTTTCACAAATTTGGATACCATAAAGTTTCAAATATTTTTGGACATACTCTGCCGCACGCAGGGCGTGCAAGCGGAAGTGCGCGGCGGAAAATGCGTGATCAACGGCAAAAATTTCAGCGAAATAAAATTGAATAATGTGGCGGAATTCGCCCTCAGCGGTGCGTTGGAAGAGGGCGGAGATCCCAACCATATATTCCGCACATGCCGCGTCGTGTCACAAATCTATTCACAAGGCGTTACCGCGCAAAATGCGGAAGAGTTTTGCAAAAGCCACTCCACAAGCGTCGCCGAATGTTTGAAAATTCCTTACGATGAGCAAAACCTAGCCGTTGCGCAAACGTATTTTAATGAATTTATCGTGCAAAACTAAAAAAATAAGGAAAGGGAAACTATGGAAAAAAAGATAGTAAACATCTTCATCGGCACATCAAGGCAGGAGTTGGAAAAGGAACGCGTAGCTTTGGAAAACTTCATATACAGCCTCAACGACGATCTTCGTTCAAGCAATGTGAAGATAACCCCAATCGTTCTAACAGAAGACAACGAGGACGAAATAGACTCCCTTGTTCAGGAAAGTGACCTCAGCTTTTTCATCTTCTTCAAGCGCGTGGACGACGACGTCCACAAGTTGTTCCGCGAAGCGTATGAAGCGTTCAAGGCGAACGACAAGCCCAAAGTATACGTCTTTTTTAAGAATGTCCCCGCAGGGGAGGAGGAAGATCGCTCGCTTCCCTCTTTCAAGGAAGAAGTGGATAAATCGTACGGGCACTTCTACGGGAATTTTGATTATGTGGACACCATAAAGCTTAAAATGCTCATGGGCATGAAGTTCACTTCACTCGGCTTTATTCAACTCCAAGCAGACGGCGACACATTGAAGTTGAACGGAAAAGCGGTAGATGAGTTAGACCTAGGCAAAGTTTCTGAATACGTAAACAGCAAAGAATTGAAAGCGTTGCAAGAGGAATTAGAAAAGATAGAAGAAAAATTCCTTCAAATGAAGCCCCTCTACTTCAAAGGCAACCAAGACAACGAGTTCTACAAGCAATTCGCCGCCGTGCAGGCAAAGCGTGACAAACTAAAAAAGGACATCGAGAACTTGCAGGAAAACCTCTTCGACCTCTCCCTTGGCATGATGCACAACTATACCAACGGCATGACCCCGCGCATGAAAGAAGCGTATCGCCTGTTGGAGCAGGGCGATAAGGAAGGCTGCGTGCGGCTGTTGACCGAGCAGGATAGTATAAATGAATACCAAAGACTAAAACAGCAAAGCAAAGCGATGCGGGAACGTTTGTATAAAGAAGAAAAGGAGAGAGCAAAGTATTATATACGCGAGCAAAAATTGGCAATAGATGTATTGCTAACAATGTATCAATATGAAAATCGTTATGAAGAAATAGATAAAATATACAAAAGGATAATAAAGGAAGCGGAAGAATATTTTGTTGAGTTATCTGTGCTATTTGGATACGCGGAATTTTTATATGATCAAAATCGCCATCCTGAAGCAATAACTTATGCCGAAAAGCTCAAAAAATATTACGATGACGGAGCTATTGAAGCAACAGATGATGACATGGCAAAACTTTATAATTTGTTAGGCTTATTGTATTCGGACATTCAAAGACTGGAAGAAGCGGAAGAGTGCCATAAAAAAGTGTTGGAGATATCAGAGCGCCTTGCCAAAGCAAACCCCGCCGTATATGGACCGAATCTTGCAATGAGCTACAACAATCTTGGCAGCTTGTATTATGCAAATCGAAGACATAAAAAAGCGGAAGAGTGTTATACAAAAGCGTTGGACATATACAAGCATCTATCCAAAGAAAACCCCGCCGCATATGAACCGGATCTTGCAATGATCTATAGCAATCTAAGTGGTTTATATGCGGACACCCAAAGACATAATGTGGCGGAAGAGTATATAAAAAAAATGCTAGAAATATACGAACGCCTAGCCAAAGAAAACCCCGTTGTATATGAACCGTATCTTGCAAGAAGCTATAACAATCTCGGTTGTTTTTATTCAGACACTAAAAGAAATAATGAAGCGACTGTCTATTATATAAAGGCAATAGCGAAATACAGTCTCTTAACTAAAGTAAATCCCGCCGCATATGAACCGGGTCTTGCAAGTAGCCTTTACAATTTCGGCGTTTTTTGCTATGACGTCAAAAGCTATAAAGAAGCGGAAGAGAGCTATAAAGAAGCGTTGGAAATATACAAGCGCCTTGTCAAGGAAAACCCCGCCGTACATGAACCGGCTCTTGCAAGCAGCTATAATAATCTTGGCTCATTATATTCTGAAACTCAAAGAAACGCCGAAGCCGAAGAGTGCTATATAAATGCATTGGAGATACGCAAGCGCTTAGCCAAAGCAAACCCCGCCGCATATGAACCGGATCTTGCAAAGAGCTATAATAATCTCGGAGCCCAGTATTATAAAACCAAAAAGTATAAAAAAGCAGCGGCATGTTATGCAAAATCGTTCGAAATAAAAGAATACCCGAGCAAAGAAAACCCCGATGCAAATGAGCGAAATCTTGCAAAGAGCTATAACTATCTAGGCAATTGTTATTACAAAAATCAAGATCATAAGGAAGCGGAAGAATGCTATAAAGAAGCGTTGAAAATATACAAGCGCCTAGCCAAAGCAAACCCTACTAAATATGAACCGAATCTTGCGTTGGAGTATAAGACTCTTAGCGGTTTGTATTGTAAAACCAAAAGGCGTAAAGAAGCGGCGGAGTGCTTTGCAAAATCGTTTGAAATATATGAGCGCCAAACCAAAGAAAATCCCGCCGCATATGAACAGAATCTTGTAATGAGCTATAACCATTTTGGTAACCTTTATTACGAAAATAAAAGTTATAAAGAAGCGGAAGAGTGCTATAAAGAAGCGTTGGAAATCTGCGAGCGCTTAGCTAAAGAGAATTCCACCGCATTTGAACCGCATCTTGCAGCGACATATAACAATCTTGGCGTTTTTTACGATAACACGCAAAGACATAAAGAAGCGGAAGAGTGCTATAAAAAAGCGTTGGGGATACAAGAGCGCTTAGCCAAAGCAAACCCCGACTCAGACGAACTGGCTTTAGCAGGTAGCTATAGTAATCTTGGTGGATTATATTACATACAGAAAAGACATAAAGAAGCGGAAGAGTACTTTAAAAAAGCATTGGATATATACGAGCGCTTAGTGCAAGAAAACTATATGGTATATGAACGAGATCTTGCACACAACTATGACAATTTAGGTGCTTTATATTTCGGTACTCTAAGACATGAAGAAGCGGAAGAGTGCTATACAAAAGCGTTGGATATATACGAGCGACTTGCCAAAGGAAACCCCGCCGCATATGAGGAGGATCTTGCGTCGATTTATGACAATCTTGGCAGATTATATTGCAGGCAGGAAAGATATGAAGAAGCGATAGCGTGGTTTAAAAAAGCATTAGAGAAATACAAACGCTTAGCAAAAGCAAACCCCGCCGCATATGGACAGCATCTTGTAGATACCTATGCCAATCTAAGCAATGCATGTTATTACACTAGAAGGTATAGGGAAGGGAATGAGTGCATGATAAAAGCGGGGATATACGATCTCTTATTTAAAACAGATTCTGACAAATACGCCCCGGAACTTGCAAAGAGGTATGGCGATCTAGGCGCGTTATATTGGAGCGCTAAAGAATATAAGAAAGCGGAAGAGTGGCTAAAAAAAGCATTAGAGATATACGAACGCCTAGTCAAAGAAAATCCCGCAAAATATGAGCCGAATCTTGCAGATAGCTATTATGATCTAGGCACTTTCTACGTGGACGCTAAGGACATTAAAAGACGTGAAGAAGCAAAAGAGTGCTTAGCAAAATCGTTCAAAATAAAGGTGCGCCTTGCCAAGGAAAACCCCGCCGCATATGAACCGGATCTTGCGGACAGCTATAACAATATTGGCGTTTATTATGAGCAAGCGCAAATGGATGAGGAAGCGGAAGAATGCTATATAAAGGCAGTGGAGATCCGCGAGCGCCTAGCCAAAGCAAACCCTACTAAATATGAACCGAAACTTGCAATGAGCTACAGCCATCTTGGTGATTTGTATGCGTATACTAAAAGATATAAAAAAGCGGAAGAGTGCTATATAAAAGCATTGGGGATATACAAGCGATTAGCCAAAACAAATCATACCGAGTACAAATACTATCTTGTAAGAAAATATCAAAATCTAGGTGCATTATATTTTAATATGCAAATGGATGAAGAAGCGGAAAAGTACTTAAAAACATCATTGGAAGATCCCGCCATATCTGAAGCGGGTCTTGCGTGGAGTAATAACAAACTTGGCGAATTGTATTATAAAACGCAAAGATTTAAAGAAGCAGAAGAATGCTACAAAAAAGCGTTGGAAATCTGCGAGCGCTTAGCCAAAGAAAACCCCGCCGCATATGAACCGTATCTTGCAATAAGTTACTTTAATATTGGCGTGCTTTATAAGAATACTCAAAGAAGCTCCGAAGCGGAAGAATGCTTTAAAAAGGCATTAGCACTATACGAGGACTTAGAGAGCAAAAACCCCGGACAATACATAAAGCAAATAGAAGAGTGCAAAGCCAACTTGACCGGCAAAAGATAAGAATAAAAGGAAAGGGAAAACTATGGAAAAAAAGATAGTAAACATCTTCATCGGCACATCAAGGCAGGAGTTGGAAAAGGAACGCGTAGCTTTGGAAAACTTCATATACAGCCTCAACGACGATCTTCGTTCAAGCAATGTGAAGATAACCCCAATCGTTCTAACAGAAGACAACGAGGACGAAATAGACTCCCTTGTTCAGGAAAGTGACCTCAGCTTTTTCATCTTCTTCAAGCGCGTGGACGACGACGTCCACAAGTTGTTCCGCGAAGCGTATGAAGCGTTCAAGGCGAACGACAAGCCCAAAGTATACGTCTTTTTTAAGAATGTCCCCGCAGGGGAGGAGGAAGATCGCTCGCTTCCCTCTTTCAAGGAAGAAGTGGATAAATCGTACGGGCACTTCTACGGGAATTTTGATTATATAGACACCATAAAGCTTAAAATGCTCATGGGCATGAAGTTCACTTCACTCGGCTTTATTCAACTCCAAGCAGATGGCGACACATTGAAGTTGAACGGAAAAGCGGTAGATGAATTAGACTTAGGCAAAGTTTCCGAATATGTAAACAGCAAAGAATTGAAAGTGTTGCAAGAGGAATTAGAAAAGGTAGAAGAAAAATTCCTTCAAATGAAGCCCCTCTACTTCAAAGGCGACCAAGACAACGAGTTCTACAAGCAATTCGCCGCCGTGCAGGCAAAGCGTGAAAGATTGAAGAGGGATATCGATGACTTACAGCAAAATATCTTTAATCTCTCTTTAGAAATGATGCACAACTATACCAACGGCATGACCCCGCGCATGAAGCAGGCATACCGCCTTTTGGAGCAAGGCGATAGGGAAGGTTGCGTGCAGCTGTTGATGGAACCTGAAAACATAGATGAATATGAAAGGCAGCAACGCAGAAGCAGGGTAAAACGTGAACAATTAAAAGAAAATGAGATTAAAATGCTACGCAATCATATATACGAAAAAAGATTTGCTATAGGTATTTTAGAAGAAACGGAACAGTTACCTAAACGATATGAAGAAATTGATAGCATATATAAAGATATTATCCCCGAAGCGGAAGAATATCTTATCGAGCTCACGTTGCTATATGATTATGCAGAATTTTTGCTTAAGCAAAATCGCCCTCAGGAAGGAATCACCTATGCCGAAAAGCTCAAAAAATATTACGATGACGGAGCTATTGAAGCAACAGATGATGACATGGCAAAACTTTATAATTTGTTAGGCTTATTGTATTCGGACATTCAAAGACTGGAAGAAGCGGAAGAGTGCTACAAAAAAGCGATGGAGATATACGAGCGTCTAGCCAAAGAAAACCCCGCTGCATATGAACCGAATCTTGCAGCGAGTTATAACAATCTTGGCAATCTGCATTACACAACGCAAAGACTTAAAGAAGCGGAAAAGTGCTATAAAAAAGCGTTAGAGATACGTGAACGCCTAGCTAAGGAAAACCCTGCCGCATATGAGCCGATGCTTGCAGCAAGCTATAATAATCTTGGCATTCTATATTCGGACACTCAAAGACTTAAAGAAGCGGAGGAGTGCTATAAAAAGCGTTAGAGATACGTGAACGCCTAGCTAAGGAAAACCCTGCCGCAGATGAGCCGGATCTTGCAATAAGTTATAATAATCTTGGCAATCTGTATTCGGACACTCAAAGACTTAAAGAAGCGGAGGAGTGCTATAAAAAAGCGTTAGAGATACGTGAATGCCTAGCTAAGGAAAACCCCGCCGCATATGAACCGAATCTTGCAATAAGTTGCTTTAATATAGGCTTGCTTTATAAGGATACTCAAAGAGGCTCTGAAGCGGAAGAGTGCTTTAAAAAGGCTTTAGCACTATTCGAGGACTTAGAGAGCAAAAACCCCGGACTATACAAAGAAGATATAGAAGACTGCAAAGCCAATTTAACCGGCAAAAAATAAGAAGAACAGGTGTAGGAGAAAAACAAATAGGTGTTAAAAACTATCCCCCGGATAGTTTTTCTCCAAGGGGTTCCCCTTTCCGTCACGCAAAAAAATAGAGAGCATATGTGTGAGAAGAGGGAAATCCGGCAAATCGGAAAGCGTAACTTTTAACGCGGTGTTAAAAACTATCCCCCGGATAGTTTTTCTCCAAGGGGTTCCCCTTTCCGTCACCATAAAAAAAAAACAGTTCTCAGCTGTTCTTTTTTTATGGTGACTCCAAGGGGAATCGAACCCCTGTTACCACCGTGAAAGGGTGGTGTCTTAACCGCTTGACCATGGAGCCATGGTATATATTTAATTTTTCTACGCCGCTTTTGACTCCAAGGGGAATCGCCTTACAGCGATTGTTGGCGCGGAGGGTGCGAGCGTAGAAATTTTGTCGTTCGCCCAATCGCGTGCAGCCTGTTACCACCGTGAAAGGGTGGTGTCTTAACCGCTTGACCATGGAGCCATATATTTATTTGTGCCGATTTTCGTTGCCTGAAAACCGCTAGCCATAATAATATATAATAAATACGCGGCTATGTCAACTGATTGAAGAAGATTTTTTAAAAATAAAATGGAAAAAATCCCTCAAAACTATTGACAAACCACCCTCATATCTAATATTATAATATAGCATTTAATTGACGCGGAGTGGAGCAGTGGCAGCTCGTCGGGCTCATAACCC
>CALWKO010000027.1 GCA_944381275.1 uncultured Clostridia bacterium
GTGAATTTTTGCGGGCAACGCAAAGTGCGCTACCCTGCTATCTTTCCCGCAAAAAGAGGGGAAACCGCGGCTCAAGCGGAGCGAATGGCGGGGTGTCCCCTCAAACAAGCGGAAAAGGAAAAAGCAACTTACGAAGTAAACGAAAATACTATATCTTTTTTCTTTTTCGCTTAATGTAATAGAGCGCGGCAAAATCGCACTTTTGGCAAGCGTATCCTTGAGCGGTGCGACTGCGCCGCGCCCAAGCGGAACGGAGTGAAGCGATGGGACGGAAAGGGTGAATGCACGCGCCGTGATAAAGTGCGCTACCCGACCAAGCGGCACGGAGTGGCGGGCGCGTGCAGAGGGGAAAACCGTGACGTAGAAAACAATTAGCGGGCGGCAGAGCCACCCGCGGTATAGATAACGTTTATTCGTAGATGTAATGTTGTTTTCAATGGAAGGGTTTCCCCTTGACAAGCAAAAAAGAAAAGGGTACCTAACGCTGTAAGCGTAGATACCCTTATCCCTTTTCTTTTTTGCTTATCTCTTGCTAAATTGCGGCGCCTTACGAGCCTTATGCAGACCGTACTTTTTGCGTTCCTTGGCGCGGGGGTCGCGGGTGAGGAAGCCGGCTGCCTTCAAAGCGGGCTTGTAGCTTTCGTCGGCGATGACGAGCGCACGGGAGATGCCGTGGCGGATCGCGCCTGCCTGACCGGTGAAACCGCCGCCCTGCACGTTGACGATGACGTCGAACTTGCCGGTGGTGGAGGTGAGCTCCAGGGGCTGATTTACGATGTACTTCAAGGTGTCGAGTCCGAAGTATTCGTCCAAGGACCTCTTGTTGATGACGATGCTGCCGCTGCCGTCGGGGATGAGCCTGACGCGAGCGATTGCCTTCTTTCTGCGGCCGGTGCCGAGATATTGGATCTTCTTTTTAATCTTCTTGGTAGCCATCGTCAATTCTCCTTATTGAAACTAAGCGCCTCGGGCTGCTGAGCGGTGTGGGGATGTTCCGCACCTGCGAAAACGCGCAGCCTCTTGAGCTGATTCCTGCCCATGGAATTTTTGGGCAGCATGCCTTTTACCGCTAGAAGAACTGCCTTTTCAGGCTTTTCTTCCATGAGTTTTTTATACTGGATTTGTTTAAGTCCGCCCACGTAACCGGTGTGGTAGATGTGGAACTTCTTTTCAAGTTTCTTGCCCGTAAGCCTTACCTTGTCGCAGTTGACGATTATCACGAAATCGCCGGTGTCGACGTTGGGAGTATAGGTGGGCTTGTTCTTGCCGCGAAGCACATTGGCGACGTTGCTTGCCAGACGACCCAGAACCAGATCGGTTGCGTCGACGACATACCACTTGCGCTGAACTTCTTCGGCTTTTGCCATATACGTCTTCATACTGACCTCCGAATTTTTCGAGTTGTGGGTTGAGCGCGTCAAACGGGCTAAATTGGGCGCACTTTTTCCCGATGCCTAATTATTTTATATAATTATGCCGAATATGTCAAGCAAAATTTTAACGTTTTTTCAATATTCCACGCTCACAAGGAATAAGCCGTTCCCCTCTACCGTCTTGCCGGCGCGGCGCCTGTCCTTGGAATTTAAGATGGCGGGCATATCGCTTGAAGAGAATCTGCCCCTGCCGATGTCTATCAAAGTGCCGGCGATGGCGCGCACCATGTTGTGCAAAAAACCGTTGCCCGTGACGAAAATCGAGAGCAGTTTGCCGCCCTCGCCCTCTTCTATGTGAATGTCGTAAATGGTGCGGACGGTGGACTTTCCCCTCACGCTTTCCGCAAGCGCGAAGGAGCGGAAATCGTGCTCGCCCACCAAATACTCGCACGCCTTTTTCATCTCATTTACGTCCACGTCGTAAACGCAGACGTGCGCATAGCGGCGCTTGAGCGGAGCGTGTATTTTGGAAAGATATATGTCGTACCTGTACGTCTTCTTCTTGGCGGAAAAGCGGGCGTGGAACCCCTCTGGGGCTGCCTCGCACGAGAGCACGGCTATGCTTTCCGGCAGCAGGGGATTTAAGCGAAAGCCGAAATCGGCGGGCAATATCTGATTACTGTCGAAGTGGACGACCTGCCCGAGCGCGTGAACTCCGGCGTCCGTCCTGCCCGCGCATACGGTGGTTACGGGCGCGTTGAGTTTGGTGGAAAGCGCTTCTTCCAGGCACTGCTGAACGGAGATGAGTCCGCGCTGGCGCTGAAAGCCGTAAAAATCACTGCCGTCGTAACTTATCGTGAGCTTGTATCTCATATCCTACCCCGCCAAACTTTGGAACGCCTGCACGATGTATTGATCCACACCGCCCCAAAGGTACTTATCCAAAAAGATGAGAGTGACAAAGGCGGCGAAGATCAAAAATGCGATAAGGTCGCGCCAGGCAAAGCTCATCTTTTTCATCTTGGTGCGCTTGGGGCTGGCTTGGTAACAGCGTGCGTCCAGCGCGTCCGCCAGCTCATCCGCCTTCCTGAAAGCGCTGACGAATACGGGGATTATCACGGGCAGCATCGCCTTTATCCTCTTGAAGATGTTGCCGCTCTCCATATCCGCGCCGCGCGCCTTTTGCGCCATCATTATCTTATCCGTCTCCTCGATAAGTCCGGGGATAAAGCGCAGCGCTATGGACATGATGAGGGCGATGTCGCGCACGGGAATTTTTATCAGGTTGAGCGGCTTGAACAGGCTTTCTATCGCATCGGTGAGCTCGCTCGTGCCCGTGGTGAAGGTCAGAATGGTGGTGCCCATGATGAGCAATATCAGCCTGAACATCATCTTCAAGGCAAAGTCGATCGCCTCGGGAGATACGGTGAATATCCACCACGTCCACTCCACGCTCGTTTCGCCCGCGTAGAAAAATAAGTTTAATATTGCCGTTATTATAAGCAGTATTATAATGCCCTTTATGCTCTTGAACATCGCCTTGGGCGGCACGTGCGCCGCAAGGCACACCGCCAGCAGGAAGCACAGCACGAGCGCGTATCCCGCATACGACGCCACAAAGAACATGGTCACGATATACATGACCGTGAAGATTATTTTCAGCCTGGGATCCAGCCTGTGAATGGGGGAAGATACCGGGTAATATTGACCGAAAGCTATATCTCTCATACTCCCTCCCCAAAGACGTCTGCGGAAGATACGGGCTTTTTATTCCTCTCGCCGAACCAATCTATGCCGTTGAACTCGGCAACTTCAACGCCCCGCTCTTTCAGCTTTTTAAGCACGGCGGCGGTGAAGATATCCATATTCACGATGCCCTCGCCCAAGTCCACTCCGCGCTCCTTCAAGGCGTTTGCCATGCGCACGGCGGTGGGCGTTTCCAGCCCCAGCTCTTCCAGCTCCCTGCCGTGCTTGAAAAGCTCGGTCATGGGCATATCGAAAGCCACCCTGCCTTCGCCGAAAATGATAAGGCGGCTTGCGTAGCGCGTGATCTCGTCCATGTCGTGGGAGATGACTATCACCGTGGGCGAACACTCCGCTTTAAGGCGCAAAATTAAGTTGAGTATCTGCTCCTTGCCGTAAGGGTCCAGCCCCGCGGTGGGTTCGTCCAGCACCAAAATTTTCGGCTTCATGACGATGACGCCCGCTATCGCCGCCCTGCGCTTTTGACCGCCGGAGAGTTCAAAGGGCGCCTTGTCCCCCACCTCGTCCGGGTCGAGTCCCACCAGGGTGAGCGCTTCGCGCGCCATCTGCTCCGCCTCCTCCTTTTTATACCCCATGTTCTTGGGTCCGAAGGAGACATCCTTTATCACCGTGTCGTCGAAAAGCTGATATTCCGGGTATTGAAAAACCATTCCTAGGGTGGCTCTCAACTTTTTATAATCGGGCTTGGGGCGCTTAGCGCCCGTCAGGCGGATGCCGTCCACTTCCACGCTCCCCTCCTGCACCTTGATGAGCCCGTTGAGGTGTTGGATGAAGGTGGATTTGCCGCTGCCCGTGTGCCCCATTATGCCAACGAACTCGCCGTCGTTTATGGTGAGGGACACGTTATCCAGCGCCCTCTTTTCAAAGGGAGTGCCCTTGCTGTATGAAAAGCTCAATCCTTGCACAACAATCGGCATATAGCGTCCTCCAATTCACTTTCCTCGGCGATGTCGCGCCTGATATTTGCGCCGCAATCCGCCAAGGCGTCCGCCATGAGCGTGACCGCGGGCGGAGCTATCTTATATTTCTTCAGCTCCTCGCCGCGCGCGAACACGTTGCGGGGAGTGTCGTCAAGCGCTATCTTGCCGCCGTCCATGACTATCACGCGGCTTGCTTCGAGCACCTCTTCCATATAGTGGGTGATGTGTATGACCGTCATCCCCTCCTTTTGGTTGAGCGCATGAATGACGTCCATCACCTCCCGCCTGCCCTTGGGGTCGAGCATGGCGGTGGATTCGTCGAGCACTATCACCTTGGGGCGGATGGCGAGCACGCCTGCAATGGCGAGCCTCTGCTTTTGCCCGCCGCTCATCCTGAAGGGGGTGGATTTGCGGTACTCGCTCATCCCCACCTGCTCCAGCGCCCAATCCACTCGGCGGATGATCTCCTCGCGCGGAAGCCCCAGATTTTCCGGACCGAAGGCGATGTCGTCCTCCACCACGGAAGCCACCATTTGGTTATCCGGGTTTTGGAACACCATACCCACGGAAGAGCGGACGGAATATATCTGTTTTTCGTCCTTGGTATCTATGCCGAAGACGGTTACGGCGCCCTTGTCGGGCAGCAAGAGCCCGTTGAAGAGGCGCGCCAAAGTGGACTTGCCGCTGCCGTTGTGCCCCACGACGGCGACGAACGAACCTTCCTCCACTTCCAGCGACACGCCGTCCACCGCGTTTACGGGGGTTTCACCCTCGTCCGCTTCGTAGGCATAATATACGTTTTCCAGTTTTATCGCAGTCATTTTCTTCTCCGAAGATAGTCAAAGCAATTATATCATATAATGGGTATTCGTTACAAATAAAACCGCACGCGATAAATATAAAATATTTTATACAATTTATGCGCAAATTGCGCTGATTTATTGACGAGCGGAAAATTTCAAGGTATAATATTAAGCGGTAATAAAAAAACAAATACCTTTCGGAGGAAATTGTATGGCACAAAAAATGACTATTGACGGAAATACCGCCGCGGCTCATATCGCCTATGCCATGAGCGAAGTGGCGGCTATTTATCCCATCACCCCTTCTTCCCCCATGGCGGAGAACGCGGACGAATGGGCTACCGCCGACAGGAAAAACATTTTCGGTCAGAAGCTGAGAATTGCCGAAATGCAGTCCGAAGCGGGCGCCGCGGGCGCCGTGCACGGCGCACTTGCGGCGGGCGCGCTGACCACCACCTTCACCGCAAGCCAAGGCTTGCTGCTCATGATCCCCAATATGTATAAGATTGCGGGCGAGCTCACTCCCTGCGTGTTCCATGTGAGCGCAAGAGCTCTCGCCTATCACGCGCTCAACATATTCGGCGACCACGGCGACGTGATGAGCTGCCGCCAGACGGGCTTTGCCATGCTGGCGTCCAACTCCGTTCAGGAAGTTATGGATTTGGCGCTGGTTGCTCACCTTGCCACTTTAAAGGCTAAAGTTCCTTTCCTGCACTTCTTCGACGGTTTCCGCACTTCCCACGAAGTGAGCAAGATCGAGATGATCGACTATGCGGACATCAAGAAGGCGGTCGACGAAAAGTACATGCCTTACATCCGCGAATTCAAGTCCCGCGCGCTCAACCCCGAACATCCCGTTCAAAAGGGCACCGCGCAGAACCCCGACATCTACTTCCAGAACCGTGAAGCTTGCAACAAGTACTACGAAGCCGTTCCCGCCATCGTGGAAGAGGCGATGGACGACGTGAAGAAGATCACGGGCAGGGAGTACAAGCTCTATCAATACTACGGCGCACCCGACGCCACCGACATCATCGTGCTCATGGGCAGCGGTGCGGAAGCGGTGGAAGAGACGGTCGACTACCTCAACGCCGCCGGCAAGAAGGTAGGCTTGGTAAAGGTAAGGCTTTACCGTCCTTTTGCGGCAGCCAAGTTCGCCGAAGCCATCCCCGCCACCGTCAAGAACATCACCGTTCTGGACAGGGTCAAGGAATGCGGCAGCATGGGCGAGCCCCTCTACCTCGACGTGGTTGCAGCCCTCGCCGAAACGGGCAGGAGCGCAAAGATCCTCTCCGGCAGATACGGCTTGGGCAGCAAGGAATTCAACCCCAGCATGATCAACGCCGTATACGAGAATATGCAGGCAAAAGCCCCCAAGAATCACTTTGCGGTGGGCATTGTGGACGACGTCACCGGCAACTACCTGCCCGTGACCAAGAAGATAGACGCGGCTCCCGCCGGCGCAATCTCCTGCAAGTTCTACGGCTTGGGTTCCGACGGTACGGTAGGTTCCAACAAGAACTCCATCAAGATAATAGGTAACAACACCGAAAAGTACGCTCAGGCATACTTCTCCTACGACTCCAAAAAGTCGGGCGGCATCACCGTTTCCCACCTGCGCTTCGGCGACAAGCCCATCAAGTCTTCCTACCTCATCGACCAGGCGGACTTCGTGGCTTGCCACAACCCTTCTTACGTGACCAAGTACGACATGGTTTCCGATTTGAAGGAGGGCGGCACCTTCCTGCTCAACAGCCCTTGGACGGAAGAGGAAATGGACAAAGAACTGCCCGCTTCCATGAAGAACATCATCGCCAAAAAGCACATCAAATTCTATAACATCGACGCCATCGACATCGTGGAAAAGATTGGTTTGGGCAACCGCATTTCCACCGCGATGCAGGCTTGCTTCTTCAAGCTTTCCGGCGTTATCCCCTACGAGGACGCGGAAAAGTACATGAAGGAGATGGCTTATAAGTCCTTCAAGAGGAAGGGCGACGCGGTCGTTCAGATGAACTACGCCGCCATCGACAACGCCGTGGGCGCGATCAAGGAGATCAAGTACGACGCAAAGAAGTGGGCTGCCACCACCGAAGGCGCAAAGAAGGTCACCTATACGGAAGATCCTTACTTCAAGGCGTTCATCTCCCCCGTGCTCGATCAGAAGGGCGACGAGCTCCCCGTTTCCGCATTCAACGGTCATGAGGACGGCACCGTTCCCACCGGCACCACCAAGTACGAAAAGCGCGGCATTGCCGTGAACGTACCTTGCTGGAACAAGGACGCTTGCTTGCAGTGCAACCAGTGCTCGCTGGTATGCCCTCATGCGGCGATCCGTCCCGCAGTTCAAAAGAGCTTCGACGGCGCTCCCGAAACCTTCGACGCGGCCGACGCAAAGGGCCTTTTGAACGGCAAAGGTTACAAGTTCAGAATGCAGGTCAGCCCCCTGGATTGCACGGGCTGCGGCTCCTGCGCAAATACCTGCCCCGCCAAGGCGAAGGGCGCGCTCGTAATGAAGCCCCTTGCCGAAGCGCTTGAGCGCGGCGAGAAGGAGAATTGGGATTACGCTTCTTCCCTGCCCGAAACGGACGCTCCCGTTGCAAGGGATACCCTCATCGGCAGCCAGCTCAACAAGCCGCTGTTCGAGTTCTCCGGCGCATGCGCAGGCTGCGGCGAAACCCCTTACGTCAAGCTGGTCACCCAGCTCTTCGGCGACAGGATGATAGTCGCCAACGCAACGGGCTGCTCCTCCATTTACGGCGGTTCCGCACCTACCTGCCCTTACACCACCAACGACAAGGGTCACGGTCCCGCGTGGGCTAACTCCCTGTTCGAAGACAACGCCGAGTTCGGCTTTGGTATGAACCTGGCTTACGAGCAGAGGCGCGCGCTCATCGCTCAGCAGCTGGAAGAGCTCAAGGGCATTTGGGGCGACAATGCGGAAGGCAACGCCGCCATCGATAAGTGGATAGCTTCCATGAACGACGGCGAAGCTAGCAAGACCGCTTCCGCAGAGCTCATCAAAGTTTTGGAAGCTTGCAAGGATTGCGGCTGCGAAGCGGACAAGCTGGTCAAGGATATACTTGCCGAGAAGGATTGCTTCGTGAAGAAGTCCATCTGGATGTTCGGCGGCGACGGCTGGGCGTACGACATCGGCTACGGCGGCCTCGACCACGTGCTCGCACAGGGCGAAGACGTGAACATCCTCGTGCTGGATACGGAAGTTTACTCCAACACCGGCGGTCAGGCGAGCAAGTCCTCCCCTACCGGTGCGGTTGCCAAGTTTGCCGCGGGCGGCAAGGTCACCAAGAAGAAGGATTTGGGCAAGATGGCTATGAGCTACGGCTATGTGTACGTGGCGCAGATCGCCCTCGGTGCAAATATGAACCAGTCCGTAAAGGCTATAAAGGAAGCGGAGAACTATCACGGTCCTTCCCTCATCATCGCATATGCTCCTTGCATCAACCACGGCATAAACATGAGCAACAGCATAGGCGAAGAGAAGAAGGCGGTGGACGCCGGCTATTGGCAGTTGTACCGCTACAACCCCGCTTTGAAGGAAGCGGGCAAGAATCCCTTCACGCTCGATTCCAAGCAGCCTAAGGAAGGCGACTACCGCGCATTCCTCATGGGCGAAAACAGGTATGCTCAGCTGAGCAAATCCAAGCCCGAAGTTGCGGAAAAGCTCTTTGAACTCAACGAAGAGCAAGCCATGGAGCGCTATGCCGACTACAAGAAGATGAGCGAAGAACAATAATCTCGCAATAAAAAATCGGGGACCGCAAGACGTCTTGCGGTCCCTTTTTTATTCCTGCCCTTGCAAATGGGCGCGCTTGACAAATACGGTCAAAAGAAGTTATAATAATCACGTGGGTAATAAGATAGAATTTCCGCTTGTCATGCACGACAAGAAATCGAAGATAGATTTTTTTCTTGCGTCACGCCAAAAATGTTTCGACATAAAGGACGTGATGGCTCTTTATAACTCTCTCCTCGCCCTGCCGGAAGAGCGGGTGGATAAGCTGATGGAATTGAAGTTGGTTTCTCCGCGCACGGCGCTCATTCTTTCCTTTTTCCTGGGTGTGCTGGGAGTAGACAGATTTTACTGCCGCAACAACAAGCTGGGCATAGCCAAGTTATTTTCCATCGCCGCGTGCGGCTTTTGGTGGCTGGGCGACATCTTTGCAATACGTGGAGCCGCCCGCACCGCCAACTATAAAATATTGCGCAACTTTATCATCAATCCGATAAAGGAAGAGGACGCGGACTGATTTTTCCGCCGTAATATTTTTTAACGGATATTTCCGCGTTTTTAACAATAAGATATTGTAATGAACGCGGTATTTTTTCTTATGCTTGCGGGCGGGCTTATCTTCCTCACCGTAACCGCCCCGCAGGACGCATTTTCCGTTATGCTCACGGGCGCGAGCAACGCCGTGGAGCTGGCTCTTTCGTTATTTGCGGTGTATGCGGTGTGGCTTTCCGTACTCGAAATTATGGACAAAGCGGGGATAAGCAAGGCGGTGAATAGACTGTTCTCTCCGCTGTGGAAGAAGTTTTTTAAGGGGGAAAACGACAAGGCGCTTGAATATATCTCCCTCAATTTTTCCGCTAACTTATTGGGCATGGGCTCGGCGGCTACGCCCATGGGCATTAAGGCGATGGAGCAGATGAGCAAGGGCGGGGAAAAGGCGAGCGACAACATGATACTCTTTTTGGTATTCAACGCCACGTCAATTCAGCTCATCCCCGCCACGGTGATAGGCATGAGGGCGGAGGCGGGCTCCGGCAACGCCGCGGACATAATACTCCCCTCACTCATCGCCACCCTCATTTCCACGGTTACGGGGGTGGTATTGGCTAAGATTTGCGCAAAAATAAGCGGCGGGGGCAAAAAATTGCCGCTTTCTAAGGGATGAGCGCGTATATCCTGCCCCTGTTCATCCTGGCGGTGATAGTGGTTGGCTTTTGCAAGCGCGTGCCCGTTTACGGCAGCTTTGTGGCGGGGGTGAAGGGGAGCTTGGAACTGCTTATGTCCATCATGCCCTACTTCACCGTGATATTGATAGCGGTGGAGCTCTTCGCCGTGAGCGGGCTGGGCGGAAAGCTGGAAGAACTTTTGACTCCCCTCTTCAACGCCCTGGGCATACCCGCGGAACTCACCCAGCTTGTGATAATCCGCCCGCTGAGCGGAAACGGCTCGATAGCAATGCTGCAAACGCTTATGGACAAATACGGGGCAGACAGCTATATAGTGCGCTGCGGAAGCGTGATAGTGGGCGCAAGCGAAACCACCTTTTATGTGGCGACGATATACTTTTCCACGGTGAAGGAGAAAAAACTGCGCTACGCCATTCCCGTGTGCCTTATAGCCTCGCTTACGGGTGCGGTTGCGGCGTGCGCGCTCTGCCGCGTGATGTGAAAAAGCCGCGGGGCGCAAGCGCTCCGCGGCCTTGTTTTGCGGCGCTGCCGCACGGGATTTACTCTTCCACTATCTCGATATTCGCAACAAAATCGGTGTTGCCGTAGACGTCGGCATACAGCATGAGGTTGTCGTTCATAACGCTTATCTCGTCGTAGTAGACCATGATGTCCTCCACGAAGAACTCAAACGACTTCATGCGGTTTTTGGTGGTGGACGTGATGCTCACGCGCTCCTGCCTCATGGCGGAGATCACTTCCAAATTATAGGCGATGTCCGCGTCGTAGCCGTAGGAGAACATGGTGCCGCCTTCGGGGAGTGAAGTCACCTTGTCGCCCTCGGGGTCGTGCCAGGAAGGATACCTATTGCCGTCCAGGTCGTAGACGTACCTGTAAGCCACCTGGGCGATGTCCTGATAGATCTTGAAGCCGGAAGTTGCGGCGGTGATGTCGTCGTAACTATCGGATATATCCGAATAATCCGTTATCATATCGTACCACAGGGTGAGCAGCGCCGCAAGGTCGTAATTGCCCACGGTGAGGGTGATGTCGCTCAAATTCGCCGCCGCGCCGTCGCCGTCCGCAGCGCCGTACTTCACCCATTCCACGGTGAGGTTGCCGCCGGCGTCCACGCTGCCCTTGGCGCTTGCGTACGCCACGGGAGGAATGTCGTCGTTGTTATAAGTGTCCTCGTTCACGGGCAGGTATATGGTCGCGGTGGTGGTGATCACGTCCCCGCGCTTTTCCACGCTGAGGTAGGCGTCCTCGTACATCCAAGTGCAGCCGTCGTCGCCGTCCTTCCAGCCGGGGGTTTCCGTGTCGCCGCGAGCGGCGCCGTTATAGTAGTTGTGAGTTATTTCAAAGGAGGTGTTGTAGTCGTACTTGGCGGTTTCTTCCATCACCGCCTTCAAGTCGGCGTTCACCTCTTCGGCGGAAGATTTTAGCTCGGCATAGAACTCCTCCATGGTGGAAGAGCAAGCCGCAAGCGCGGTCACGCTGACCAGCAGGACTACGACTATCGCCAGAAATACAAGTTTACGCTTCATCGTTTCCGCCCTCCTTGTTTTCAAAGATGCCGCCGGGGGTGACGTCATTATTTATGTCGTCCGCTACGCCGCTAGCCACGGAATCGGGGATTTCTCCCACGCCGGCGCCCTCGGTTGCCATAGCCATGCCCTGTTCTTCCGCGGTGACCACGTTGCCGTTGTCGTCGAGGATCTCGCCTTCGGCAAGCCTGCGCTCGGCAAGGCGCGCCTGAATTTCCGCCATCTTCTTGCCCGAGAGCTTATAAAAGAGCATAGGCACGATGGAGATGAGGTTGAGCACGGCGGGAATGAGCGTGTACATGAGGAACAAGCCCGTCTGCGTGAACTGAGATTGCACGGGATGGTGATCGTTGAGGAAGCCTTCCGGTTGGGCGAACAGGAAGAACACGAGCAGCCACGACAGGAAGTAATCCTTGAACGCGGAGGACATGTTGCTCCTCAAAGACATGATCGCAAAGGTGATACCTTCGTTTCGGTTGCCCGTCTTTTCTTCCCAATAGTCGAGCGTATCCGTCGCCATTAGGTGAGGCACCACGTTCAATATACCCACGGGCATCATGGCGATGAACATCATTATTGCCACCGTATACCATTGATTTCCGCCCGCTATGTATATGATATACACGAGCGCAAGCGCCGCCGAGTGCCATATGGTTGCCATGACGAACAGCTGCTTTGCGTCCATCTTCGATTTCAGCTTTGGCGCAAGGAGCATACCTAAAAGCGAGGCGATTGCGCCGGGCAGGGAGAACCATATCTGCAAACCGGAATCGTTGAATATGTAGGTCACCACATATATAATTGACGCGGAGACCAGGTTCCTGAAGAATGTGAGCAGGTTGGATAGTATCAACAGCAAGAATTGCCGGTTTTTGAATAGGTACTTAAATCCTTCCCACCACGACAGCTTCTCTACCGTGGGCGCAAGCCTTTCTTTTATACTCAAGCTGCCCAGCACCATGAACAAGGTACCCAAAACGCCTATCACGATAGCCACCAGCAGATACACGACGGTGTAGTTGTTGCTGAACAAAAGACCGAAGGAGATGAGCACCAAGGCGGACTGTTCGCCTATGGAGCCCAAAATACGGCTGATGGAGATGAGCTTGGTGCGCTCCTGGGTGTTGGGTGAAGCCACCGCCGGGATGCCGCCCATAGGCACGCCCACTATCGAGGACACCGTGCAGTATAGGATATAGGTTATCCACATATAGGCTATTTTACCCGCGCTGTTAAAGCCGGTTACCGGCAAGAACAGAGCTATGGTAATTATACCCCACGGCACGGATGCGAAGATCATATAGGGGCGCATCTTACCCCACTTGGTGCGCGTTTTGTCGATGATGATACCTATGCTGGGGTCGATGATCGCGTCGAATATCTTCGACACGAGGAACATCGTACCCACGGCGGTGGGGTCGATACTCACGCACACCGTATAGTAGAACAGCAGGTAACCTTGCACAAGTCCGGTGATGGCGCTGCTTGCGAACTGCGCCATGGAAAAGAAGATGTAGTCGCGCGGCTTTAAGTACTTTTTGTTGAGTACTTCTTCGTCGGCGGCAGCGTCGTCCTGTTCGGGCATAATTTCCTGCGGCTGCTGTTCAACTGCGTTTTCCATAACATTCCTCCTGAATTATCTTATCATTTAAGGCCCTTTCTGAAGAAATTGCCGTCTTGATAGCTCATTACGAACGCGCCCGTGCTCGACCATGCTTGGAGCAAGGAGCCGTCCGGGTGGATGGGGCTGTAAAACTCCACGGGGGTGTAGTTGCCCTTTTCCACGTTGTATTCAAACCACCTGAGCAGCGGATATTTGTAATCCATGCCGTACATCAGCTTGGCATAGGCGTACACATTGGAGAGGTAGGGCCAGTCGCCGCCGTTGTGGTAGTATGCGGGCAAGGAGGACTTTTGCACTATGTCCCATGCCCTCTTGTAGTAGGGGTATACGCTCATGGTGCCCCAATCGCCCATGCCCTGCTCTTTATTGTTGCGCGTTTCCAAATACTTTTCCATATTCGCAAGCACGCGCCTTGCCCTTTCTTCGTCCGCTATGCCGAAGAGCACCGTCACCACCGTGTCGATGGAGAGGTTGTCCTCGGTAAAGTCACCGTCCGCATAGTTGTTGTACCAGCCCTTCTCCTCGTTCCACAGCAGGGTGTTTATCGCCTTCTTCACCTTTTTATAGTCCTTTTCGAAGGCTTCCGCCCGCTCCTTTTTGCCCAGCTTTGCGGAGATCTCGCCCGCCGCCTGCAGCGCCCTGCAATACAGGGCTTCGTCGTAGGTAACGTAGCCGCCGCGGAAGACGTTGTCGCACCAATCGCGGCGATTGAATTTGCCGCCCTTGACCAAAAGTCCCGTGCCGTCCACTTCCCTCTTGAAGCGTTCGAGCACCGCGCAGATGAGCTCGTATATGCTCGCGCCGTTCACCTTTTCACCCAGCACGCTCATATCGCCCGTGTGCACGAGGTAGTCGTAAGTCATTATGACGAAGAAGGAGGGGGAATCGTAGTGGTTGCCCCAATGGCACTTGAAGTTATACCTCACCGCCGTGCCGCATTCGCCCTTCTTGTTTATGCCGTGGGCGAGGGTGATTATCTCGTTCCTCACCAGCTCCGGCTTGACGGGGAGCACGGAAAGGACCGTCCAATACCCGTCGCGGTAGTAGGTGCGCGCGGGGAACTGGTACACTATGCCCGCCAAAAAGCCCTTGAATTTGCCCAGCTCCTTATAGTTGGACAGGGAGCAGTTGAGCAAGCTCTTGTAATACGTCTGCTCCATGGGGTCGGTTATGCCCGCGGGGCAGACGAGGGAGTCGATGTAGTCCTGCGCCCCCTTCATGGCGGAGTCGAAGTTTTTCAGCCTCTCCTTCACGTCGCAGAAGGTGTAGTCGCCGCGCGTGCCCGCAGAGATGACGTAGCGGAAGATGCCCTTATCGCCCTTCTTCACCTTGCCGCCCACGGCGAACTGGTTGAAGAAGCCGCGATCCGCTTCGCCCATCTTGCCGCCCTTAGAGAGAGCCGCGTCGATATAGAAGTCGCCCATCACCTTGCCGCGGAGGATGAGGACTTCGCCGTCCTTTTCCTCTTCCTGCTTCTTGCCGCCCAAAAAGCCGCCTATTATCCTGAGCAGGTTGCCCGCGGTGAGGCGCGCGCCCGGCAGCTGATCGACGTAAGATTGGTAGTTTATGCCGAAATTCATAACCGCTTCGAAGCCTATGTCCTCTTTTGCCGTAACGCCGTACTGCACGTATATGCAGTTATGCCCTCCGTCCAAAAATTGGATTATCTCTATCTCCGCCTTGTCCGTATATACGGTGGTTATCTGGCGCTTGCCTATCATCTCCGCCTTTTTTTCGCGGATATAATCGAGGGGGACGCCGTCTATGGTGAGCAGCGTGTAGAACTTGCTGAACACCTCGTACTTATTCATAACCGCATAGCGGGAGATGGCTCCCCTGCCGTCGAATTGAGCGGTTATGGCGTTGTTGCCCGCGTCGTAAAGCGCTTCTTCCCACAACTTGCCCGTGGCGGTGATCCCTCCGCCGATATATTCGTTCTTCATAATACCGCTATCCCCTTGATTATTTCTTAACTCCGGATACTTTTTCTTCTTCTATCCTCTTTTTCAGCTCTTCCAGGTACCTGTCCTCGTCGATGGGGAAGGTGACCACCTCGCCCGTCCAGCCGGAAAGATGAATGGCGTTGGAGAACATAAGTCCCGTAATGCCCTCCGCGCCGGGGGCGATGAGCTTGTCGCACTTGCCCAGCACGCGCAGGGTGAAGTTCCTGATTATCTTCATCTGCTGACCCACGCCGGCATTGGTGATGACTTCGGAAAGGGGCTGACGGTACACCGTCTTTTTCGTCTTCATCTTGTAAGTCGTCCAGTCGCGCTTTATGCCCGCTTCGCGCTCTTTTGCGCACTTAGCGGAAAATTCGGGCTCGGACATCTCGTTTTCGAAAAACTCCAGCTTTTTAAGTCCGCCGCCGCTTATCACTATCTTGCCCTTGTCGCCGGAGATCTCCAGCCTGTTGGTGCCGGGGAATTCGTGTGTGGAAGTGATGAACACGCCCGAAGCGCCGCCCTCGAATTCGCAGTAGGCGGTCACGTCGTTTTCCACGTTTATCTTCCTGCCCACCGTTTCCGCCGTGCTCCACACGCGCTTGATGGGCTTGCCCGCTATCCAAGTGAACAAGTCAAGCTGGTGGGGGTCCTGATTGATGAGCACGCCGCCGCCTTCACCGCCCCAGGTGCCGCGCCAGCCGCCCTGATCGTAATATGCCTGCGAACGATACCAATTGGTGATTATCCACACGATCCTCTTCAGATTGCCCAGCCTGCCGCTCTCCACAATCTCCTTTGCCTTGCGGTAGGCGCTGTTGGTGCGCTGATTATACAGCACTCCGAAGACCTGCTTGGGGTGGCGGGCGGCGCATTCGTTGAGCTCCCTCACCGCCTTGGTGTACACGCCGATGGGCTTGTCGGAGAGCACGTGCAGCCCTTCTTCCAGCGCGGCGATACCTATCACGGGATGCAGATAGTGAGGAGTGTCGATGATGACCGCGTCCACCTCTCCGCTCTTTATCAGATCCTCGTAATTTTCGTAAGTCTTAACACCCCAATCGCGCGCGGCGTTCACGAGCTTGACCTTGTCCACATCGCAGACGGCGGTAAGGATCGCGTTCTTGTCCTTACCCTTGGCAAGAGATGCCGCGTAGCCGCCGCCCTGCTTGCCTATGCCTATAATTCCGTATCTTACTTTATCCATTTATGTTCACCCCCGCTTGTTCGAGTAATTTTTTAAGTCCGTTGTACTGCCATAAGAACATCGTCTTCCTGTCCACCGTCTGGAAGCGCTTCATGCCCTTATTCTTGTCTATCATGCGGAACACGCGGTGCCACTTGGAGATATAGGGAATAGCCCACGTTATCCAGCACAGGCACTGGAAGAGCACCTTGTGGTCGGCATACTTGCCCGTATGCGGTTCCAGCGTCATAAAGCCGTCGTAACCCCTGTCCGCGACCAAATCCTTCAAGAGCTTGGGGTAGTTGCCCTCGCCCATGCCCACGGGCACTTCCACGCGGTACTTGGTGCAGTCCTTAACGTGGTAGTACACGCAATATTCCTTGACTATGTTATAGCACTCCCACGCGTCGTAGCCGCACTGTATGTAATTGGAAGCGTCGTAGCACAGCTTGAACTGCGGGTCGGAGATCTCCTTGTAAAGTTTTACGCAGCGGTTGGGCTCGTCGCCGTAGATGCGCTTTTCGTTCTCGTGGATCAAGATGACGCCGCTCCCCTTCACCTTTTCCAAAAAGCCCTTGAGCTTTTTGACCACGGCGGGATAAGCCTTTTCGTACTCGTCCTTTTTCAAGCGGAAGGAGAAGATGCGGATATACTTGCAATCCATTATTTTGCATATCTTCACCAGCTCTTCCAGCTGCTTGAGCTGATTTTCGTAAGCGTCGTCGTCATCCCAGCGTATTTTGCCGATAGGCGAACCGATGGAGGAGAACTTTACCCCGTACTTGTCGAGCGTGGGCTTTACGTCCCGCTCAAATTCCTCCGCCGTGTAAGAAGCGATGTTCTTGCCGTTCACCTTACGCGGACACATATAAGTTTCGCCCAGCTCCTTGACCAGCTTGCACTGCGTTTCCAGATCGGAAGAAACCTCGTCGTAAAAACCGGAAATTTTTACCATATTAACAACCTCCCTTTTTCTCTCCTGCGGCGCGTTCTTTCAGCATCGCCGTATATGCCTTGCCGTCGAGCGGCAGAGCCACTTGCTTTCCCGTCCAGTGTGAAGCATAAACGCCGTTGATGAGCTGCAAGCCGTTTATGCCCTCTTCTCCCGGGGCGAGCAGTTTGCCGCCGCCGTTGAGCACGCGTGCAAAATCGCACAAGATGTTGCACTGCTGCCCCCTTAACCCGTCGCGTATCAGGCGGAAAAGCCCGTAACGCACGGTGTATTTTTTGTATTTCTTATCCTCTTTGTTGCCGTAGTCGCGGCGCGAGAGGGCGTTTATCTCCTCCTCGCTCTTTTCAAGAAGATAGATATCCGCCTTGAATTTGCCCGCCTTTATAAGTCCCCTGTCGCCGGCTATCTCCATCATGTTCACCCCGGGCACCTCGTGTGCGGAGGCGGTGAATACGGCGTTGAAGTCCTTATAGGCGAAGTTGGCGAGCACCTCGTTTTCGGTAGTGATGTTCCTGTTCACCGTGCGGCATACGGCGGTAACGCTCCTCGGCATGCCGAGTATCCACTGCATCACGTCCAGCTGGTGCACGCATTGATTGATGAGGGTGCCGCCCCCTTCTCCGCTCCAGCTCGCGCGCCAGCCGCCCATGTCGTAATAAAACTGCGAGCGGTACCAATCGGTGACGGTGATGTTGGCGCGGCGGATGGCGCCCAGCCTGCCCGACTTCACCAGCTCGCGCACGTGAGCATACACGTTGTTTGTGCGCTGATTGTACATTATTCCGAAGAGGGCGCCGCTCTTGCGCGCGACTTCGTTCAGTTCCTCCGCCCACTCCACGGTGACGGACACGGGCTTTTCCGTGAGCACGGCAACGCCGCGGGTAAGGAAATATTTTGCTATCTCAACATGGCTGTAATGGGGTGTGGCGATGACCACGGCGTCCAATTTTTCCGCTTCCGCCATCTGCTTATAGTCGGCGTAGGCGGGCGTTTTGCACTTTGCCGCGCACTTTTCACGCGTGGCTTTATCCACGTCGCATATGCAGGCAAGGCGCGCGCCCTTCACCCTGCCCTTGGCAAGGTTGACGGCGTGCTTACTGCCCATTCTGCCCACTCCTATCACGGCGAAATTCTTCATGCTTTCCCCCTCTCCAGCCAATCGCGCACGGCGGTGGGATTGTTACAAGTGAGGTTGTAAAGTCCCATGCCGGCGTATCTTTCTATATCCTTTTGCGAATTGAGCGTATATAGCGATACCGCCACGCCTTCGTCGCGGCATTCAAGCAAAAACTTGTCACTGACCAAATTTTTACCCGCGTTTATACCCGCAAGCCGAGGATTTTCCCCCAACCGCTCCTTTATCTTTTTTGCGTTGCCTTCCTTATAGGGGATTCCATTTATCTTGTTAAAAAACACCCTGCCGCCGGAGAGCTTTTCCGCCTCTTCCACGCTCACCACCCAGCCGGTGAAGAGTATTTTATCCTCTATCCCCGCCCTTCTTGCCAGGGCGAGCACGTCTTCCGTCTGCCCCTTCTCCTTCATGTCGCAATTTACGAGCATGCCGTGCTCCTTTACCTTTTCAAAGGCGTATTCGAGCGAAAGGCACTTGGACGGAAACAGGGCGGGCATATGGGAAATATACAGCCTGTCCCCCCTCTTCCTTACGTCCACTTCCAGCACGTCGCATTTATATTCGGGAATGCGGTCGAAGTATAATTTGCTGTTCCTGCCAGTACCGTTTGCGCCCCCGTGAGCCGTTATCAACATATCTCCCTCCATTCTTGCCTATGGCAAGGTGCTTACTCGGTTATATCCGGGATTTCGGACATCTCCACCTTCCTGCCGCCCTCCTTGCGCGAAAGCTCCGCCGCCGCGGCTATACGATGGCTCTCGATGGTGTCCTTTATCCAAGTGTATTGCTGCTTGCTCTCGTCCAAGCCCTTCAAAAGTCCCACGGTGGCTTTGATTATGCCCTGATCGCCGCCGTAATGCCCCTTGATAACGGGGATAATGTTCACCACTATCTTTTTGGTGCGCTTGTCGAAGAGCCTGAGCTTGATCACGCTGCCCGTGTCGTCGGCGTAAAGTTCGCCCAGCGTGCCGCGTATCTCCGTGTGGCGGTGGTCGTCCTCGTTAAAGGCGTTCACCGTCATGACTATCTGAGTGCCGCTCTCCGTCTCCATCTGCAAGGTCTGCAGATCCGCCACGTCGTTGTCGCACTTATACACGCAGCGCGACCACATCTTGCCGCGGGGGTCGTTTTTGAGAGCGTCGATGATGTCCTTCTTCTTGCTTGAAGTGCAAAAGGCGTATGTGCCCCACTTGAACTTGTGCTTGCCGATGAAGGGCCCCTTGTTCCTGCCCACGTATTGATAGAGGCAGTCGTATATGCACGTCTTGTTATACTTGCAGTCGAAGCAGTTATCCGCGCTGCCCGCGGGCGCGTTCTCCTTTTTAAAGTGGTAAAGTCCGCCCCGGCAGGAAACGCTCTTGAACTTACTGCCCGTGAACCAATACAGAAGGTCGAGGTCGTGGCAGCACTTGGCGAGCAGCATGGGGGAAGTTTCCTCCTCCCTGCGCCAATTGCCGCGCACATAGCTGTGCGCAAAGTGCCAATAGGCGATGTGTTCGTCGTGCTTGATGAGCATGATGTCGCCCAGCACGCCGGAAGCTATTATGTCGTGGATGCGCCTGTAATAGTTGGAATACCTGAGCACATGGCACACGAGCACTTTCAGCCCCTTTTCCCGCGCCTTCTTTTCTATTTCCAGGCACTCTTGAATATTCGGACTTACGGGCTTTTCCAAGAGCAGGTTATATCCCAAATCGAGCGCCTTCATGGCGTGGCCGTAGTGGTCCCTGTCCTGGGTGGCGATGACCATAACGTCCGCCACTTTGCCCTGCGCAAAGAACGCCTTGTCGTCGGTAAAGCAAGCCTTGTCCGGCACGCCCCACTTGCCCTTCACCATATCTATTTTGGCTTGATACTTGTCGCAGATCGAAACTATCCGCACCCCCTCCGTTTTGGCGAGGTGACCGCCGTAGTTCTTACCCCTTGAGCCCAAGCCGAGCACCGCGACTTTCAGCATAACTCTCCCCTCCTTCATCAAACCCCGGAGTATGCGGAAAAGCCGCCGTCGATGGGGATGACTATGCCCGTAACGAAGCTCGCCTGCTCGTTATCGGTAAGCCACTTGAGCGCGCCCATTATCTCGCTCGCTTCGCCGAACCTGCCCATGGGGGTGCCGGCGAGGATCTTTTTCGTGCGCGCGGTGGGATTGCCTTCCTTGTCGAAGAGCAGTCCCTTGTTCTGATTGGTGACGAAAAATCCGGGCGCGATAGCATTTACGCGTATGCCCGATTTTGCGAAATACACCGCCAGCCACTGCGTGAAGTTGGATATAGAAGCCTTGGCGCCGCTGTATGCGGGGATGCGCGTGAGCGGACGGTAGGCGTTCATGCTGCTTATGTTGATGATGTTCCCTTCCTTGCCTATCATATCCCCGGCAAACGCCTGGGTGGTGAGGAAGGCGGAGAGG
>CALWKO010000028.1 GCA_944381275.1 uncultured Clostridia bacterium
ATCACTTCAAGGCAAAAAGGGATGCAACGTCACGTTGCCGCCCGCTTAAAGTGTTCTAACAGGGTTGGGGAAAGGTAGGGTGTGTAATATTTTTATATATCAAATTAAATGTTTGATAAGTATAGTATACCACCCATTATAATGGGAAGGCAAGTATTTTTCCCAATTTTGTGGGAAAATTTAAGTATGAATAAAATTTTTTGCGAAAGGTTGAAGGAACTCAGGCTGGAGAAGGGATTGGGGCAGGTCGCGCTGGCAAAAGCCCTCGACGTGGGCAAGTCCGTCATCAGCCTGTGGGAGCTGGGGAAGTGTGAACCTACGCTTTCCAAACTTGTTTCCATGGCAAAATTTTTCGGCGTCACCATCGACTATCTCGCCGGGCTGGAGGATTGATTTATCCCTTGCGTAAGGCGGGGGATTTTTCGCGGGTAAATTTCCATCGTATTTATGGGGCGCGCGATTGAACGGGCGGCGGCGCCTTTATCTTTTTTCGGAGTGCGTTTTGCGGCGATTTTCCTTTCGATTATATTTTTGATTTTGGGTCTAGACAAGAATAAAAAAGTGTGTTATACTTTCATATGTAGGAAAATATTTTCTTTAAGGAAGATGAATATGGAAAAAATTGCGATTATAGATCTTGGGTCGAATTCCGCGCGTTTGGTGCTTGTAGATATACTTGAAGGCGGTTATTTTTCGGTCGTGGATCAACTCAAGGAGACCGTTCGTCTGGCGCAGGACATGGAGGACGACGGATTTTTAAAGCAGAGCAGAATTTATCAGGCGATTAAAACTTTCAAGATGTTCCGCAAGCTCTGCGACGCCAACAAGGTGGACAGGATTTACGCTTTTGCTACTTCCGCAGTCAGGCGTGCGAAAAATCAGCGCGGTTTTTTGGATGAAATTTTGGCGAGCACGGGCATAAAAGTGCGCGTTTTGGACGAAAATGAAGAAGCTCAGCTCATATATCAGGGCGTGATAAATTCCATGGACATTCCCCGCGGCCTCATCATGGATATCGGCGGCGGCGGCATACAATTTATTTACTACAACAGGCGCAATTTGCTGGGGCATGCAACCCTGCCCATCGGCGCGGTTACGCTTACCGAAATGTTCGCGGGCGAGGACCTCACCCCGGAGGAGAGAAACGACAAAATTTACGCCTATGTGCGTCAGCAGCTGGACGGAGTGGAGTGGTTTAACGAGATAGCTCCCGACACCCGGCTCATCGGCGTGGGCGGATCCTTCCGCAACTTGGGCAAAATAAGCCGCATGCTTAAAAAATATCCGCTGGATATGGCGCATAACTACGTCATCTCCGCCACCGAATTGCAGGGCATATATGCCAACATAAAAAAGCTCTCCTTAGACAGGACCATGAAGATAAAGGGCCTTTCCTCACTTAGGGCGGACATATTCCCCGCGGCGCTCGCGGCGGTGAACGCCGTAACGGACAAGCTGGGGCTGGAGGACGCGGTCATCTCCGGCTGCGGACTTAGGGAGGGCGCCATGTTCAGATACGCCGTGCCTTCCACCAACGAAAAGCCGCTCTCCGACGTGCTCGGGCACAGCATATACAGCCTGCTCAACTTCTTCGGCGAAAATATCGAGCATGCAGAACAGGTTTATAACCTCTCGGTGCAGCTTTTCAAGCAGCTCAAGGTGCTGCACAAACTGCCCAGGGCATATGTAAGAGTGCTGCGCACCGCCGCCATGCTGCACGACGCGGGCAACAGGATAAAGTATTACGATCACCAAAAGCACAGCGCATATATCATCTTGAACAGCGGACTTTTCGGCATTTCGCAAAAGGATTTGATAATGTCCGCATTCGTGGCGGAGCTCCACCGCAAGGGCGAGCTGAGCATGGCGGACTTTATGCGTTACCGCGAACTGCTCACCGACGAGGACGTGGACGCCATCTATAAGCTGGGCGTCATCGTGCGCATTGCCGAAAGCTTCGACAGGAGCATGTCCGGCGTGATAAAGACCATCACCTGCGACGTGCTGGGCGACAGCGTCATCATGAAGACGGAAGCGGAGGGCGATTGCTCGCTGGAAATCAAGGACGCTATGCAGGCGGGCGCGAATTTCCGCAAGGCTTATAAGAAAAATCTGCAAATACTGTAATGGTGATTTTGGCATCCGCGTCACCGCGCAGGCGTGAATTACTCTCAAGGCTGACGGGAGATTTCCTCGTTCGGCCTTCTTGCGTAAATGAGGTGACGAGCAAGGTTCGCCCCTCCGCCGCATGCCGCGATTTGGCGAGGCAGAAGGCGAAGGACGTGGCGGCGCACTTCCCGAGCGACCTCGTTTTGGGGTGCGATACCGTGGTATTTTTCCGCGGAAGAATGCTGGGTAAACCCAAGGACGAAGAGCAGGCTAAGGAATATCTGCGCATGCTCTGCGGGGCATGGCACACCGTGTATTCGGGCGTGTGCCTTATAAAGGGCGGAAGTGAAGAGCTCGGCTATTCCTTCTCCCGCGTGAAGTTGCGCGCCATGAGTGAGGAAGAGATATCCCGCTATGTGAGCGGCGGTTCGCCCATGGACAAGGCGGGCGCTTACGGCGTGCAGGACGGAGTTGTGGAAAAATATTCGGGAGAATACGAAAATATAATGGGCTTGCCCCTAAACCTTATAACGGGCATGGGGCTGTGGAAGGAAAGATGAAGACGATAGACCTTGTAATAAACATAGGCACGCGTAATACCGGCATATATCAGCAGGGCAGGGGGCTTATAATTAAGGAGCCTTCCGCCGTGGTGATCACCAACCGCGGCGGCAAGATGTCGCTTGTGGAGAGCGGCAGGGCAGCCGTGCAAGCCAAGGTGAACGCAAATCAGCAGCTCCTGTATCCCATAAAGGAGGGGGCTATCTTCCACGAGCGCGCGGCGGTGTTGATGTATAAGGAATTTATCGGCAGGATCTTGCCCTATTCCCCCTTCAAGCCCAAGGTGCGCGCCATTGTGAACATATCGTGCGGACTCACCGCCGTGGAAAGGCGCGATGTGGAAAATGTGCTTATTAGGGCGGGCGTGGGTGAAGTTATTTTGCTTGAAAGCCCTCTCGCCGCGGCGGAATTTTTGGGGCTGGACTATGCCGTCATCGTGGACATAGGCGCGGGCAAGACGGAAATTGCCGTCACCTCGCCTTCCGGCATAATATCCGGCTGTGCGGTGAACATAGGCGGCGACACCTTCAATCAGGCGATAATGGATTACGTTACGGACGTATTCCGTCAAAAGATAAAATTCTCTACGGCGGAGAAGATAAAGCGGAGCGTCCTTTCCTTTTCCCCCGCGGACAACACTTCCTGCGTGGTGGAGAGCCGCAGTATTCAGGCGGATTCCGCTTCTAACCTCAAGCTGGAATCGCGCGGCATAAGGCAGGCGGTGGCGCCGCTTGTGGACAAGATAGCCGAAGCGATCGTGGCGGTGTGCTCGCAGATGCCCACTAATATCTACGACGACGTGGCAGCTTCCGGCATGCACCTGTGCGGCGGATCCGCCAACATCCCGGCGATAGACAGGTACCTTGCCGAAAAGCTGGAGTGGGAAGCGTATGTGATAAACGAGCCGGACAACGCCTGCGTGATAGGCGCGGCACATTTTTACGACAATTTGGGCAAGCTGGGCAGATTGCTCAATCTGCAAAACCTGCGCTGATGGGCACTGCTTTCGAAGCCGAACGCAGCATAATCACCACATACCGCAAGCGGATATGGGGCAGGTTCGTGCGCGGCGTTAAGGAATTTTCCATGGCAAACGACGGCGACAAGATAGCCGTGTGCATCTCCGGCGGCAAGGACAGCATGCTGCTTGCAAAATGCATGCAGGAGCTTCAGCGCCATTCCCTAACCAAGTTCGATTTGGAATTTATCTGCATGGATCCGGGCTATGCGCCCGCAAACAGGGCGAAGATAGAAGAAAACGCCGCACTCTTGGAAATACCCGTAAAAATTTTCACTTCCGACGTGTTCGCCGTTTCGGAAAAACTGCGCGCGGACAAGCCATGCTACCTGTGCGCGCGCATGCGCCGCGGCTTTTTATACGAGCGGGCGGCGGAGTTGGGATGCAATAAGATAGCTCTCGGGCATCACTTCGACGACGTGATAGAAACGCTGCTCATGGGCATCATCTACGCCGCGCAGATAGGCGGCATGCTCCCCCGCTTAAAGTCCACTTCCCACCCCGGCATGGAGCTTATCCGCCCCCTGTATTACGTCCATGAAAAGGACATAATCACCTGGAGCACCCGCCATAAGCTGGAGTTTTTGGATTGCGCGTGCTCCTTCTCCGCCCGCGTGAAGGACGACGAAACCCTCTCTAAACGCAAGGAGATGAAAAACCTCATCGAATCGCTCCGCGCCGGCTACCCCAATGTGGATATAAACATCTTCCGCAGTATGTATAACGTGCATGCCGACACCCTAATAAGCCACGACTTTATGGGCAAAAAGCACTATTTTACCGAAAGGTACGGGGAGGAAGGAGAATGATTTTTATGGGGCGCAAATTACTTTTTGCGGAGCGATAGCGTCCCATAAAAATCGTGATATTTTTTACCTTCATATACTAAAAATAAATACGCCGCTTTTATCAGAAGGTAAAAAGTGATATTTTTTGGCAGATACACTATAATGCCATGAACAACTATTCGTGTGCCAAAAAGTGAAATGCGCCCTCAAACCGCAGAGCGACGAGAGGGCGCGTGGAGATTTGCCCACAAATCTCTTTGCGCGGCGACAGATACAGTAACGATACCTGATATGTAACTAATCTTTCCGCATATGAACTAGCGATACTCGACCAAGCAAGGCAAGCGCAACTATTTGAAGGAGATACTGTTTGCCGCGAGCGGCAAACGCTCTCCAAAAGTTGCGGCACCGCAAGCGGATTTACATTTTTTTCTTTAATAAATACGCCGCTTTATAAATGCCAAAAGTGGAAATTTGCTTGTCAAATTTCTTTGTGCGGCAGCAGATTATGTTGCGATACCTAAAAAAGCATTTATTACTTATCCGCATGAAAACTTTCGATACCTGAAAAGCAAGGCGAGCACAAAAAGGTGTCCCTCAAACCGCCAAGGCGACGAGAGGGCGCGTGGAGATTTACGGAGCAAATCTCTTTGCGCGGCGACAGATAAAGTATTGATACCCGATACGTTATTAACCTTTCCGCATATGAACTAGCGATACCCGATAAAGCTAGGCAAGCGCAATTATTTGCCATTTTGCCAATATCACTATTATGATAAAGTGAATTACTTTCGCAACAAAACCAAACAAGTGTAAATCCGCTTGCGGAGCCACAACTTTTGGACAGCGCCGCTTGCGGCTGTATGTCCAAAAATATCACGCGCCCTCTCGTCGCCTTGGCGGTTTGAGGGCGCATATCACTTTTTGGCACACGGATAGTTGTTCATGGATAAATGGCATATCTGCCAAAAAATATCACTTTTCGGAAGTAACGTAACTTTCGTTTACTTTATAACTTTTATCTTCCGAAAAATATCACGATTTTTTCAGGGCGCGTAAGCCTGCATATCGTTATTTTGCGCCCTGAAAAAATTATTTTCTCTCCTCTTCCGCGCAATTTCCCCATCATCTTCCTATCTTCTACATTTTGCTCGTGTTATCATTTGGCTATGAGTAACACGGTTGTGATAACTTCGGGAAAGGGCGGAGTGGGCAAAACCACGATCACCGCCTGCTTGGGCTTTGCCTTGGCTGGCAGGGGCGTGAATACCCTTTTAATAGACGGCGATGTGGGCTTGAATAATTTGGATGTCGCCCTAGGAATGGAAAATCGCGCCGCCTACGATATGGCGGACGTGATGGCGGGCAAGTGCAGGGTATCGCAAGCCATACTCCAAGTGCCCGGGTATCCGCTATATATAATGCCTTCCGCGCACGCGGTTTACAGCGAACAGATCAAGACGGGCGACTTCCGCTCGCTCATAGCGCGCTTGGGCGGCAGTTTCGATTATATTTTGATAGACTGCCCCGCGGGGATAGAGGGCGGCTTTCACCGCGCGGTGAGCGCGAGCGAGTATGCCATTGTGGTCACCACGCCGCACATCTCCGCCGTGCGCGACGCGGACAAGGTGGTTACACTGCTTTCCGGCTACAACTTGAAGGGGATAAGCCTCATCGTGAACAGGGTGCGCGGCGATCTGCTCGTGCGCGGCGAAACGCTCGAGCCCAAGGAGATAAGCCGCCTGCTGCGCTATCCGCTCTTGGGCATAGTCCCGGATGACGACGAGATATCCGCGGGCTGTGTGCCGGGAGGCGGCGAAAGCTCCGCCCTGTGCGCGATAGACATGGCAGCGGGCAACATGCTCACGGGCGACGGCAGGTTATACGACCCCACTTTGCGTTATCGCGGCATACTTGGCGCCATCCGCAGCCGCTTGAAGAGGAACGCATGAACGAGCTAGCCCGACTGCGCAGGATATTGCTTTCTGACAAGGCTCGCCTTCCTTGCGGTTTTGAAGAAGCTCTGCGCGGCGACGCGGAACGCATGCTCTCGCAATATTTCCGCCTGCTGGGCAAGGCGCAAGTTATAGTGGACGTGGACGAGCGCGGAATATACCGCGTAAGTATCGCCGCCGCGGCGGACGGGATATATCCGTGCAAAAAGCCGAACGAATAGTTATATTGCCGCTCTCCTCGCCATATAATTTACCAAAGCTTTGGAGGTGCATTATGAAATATGACGAATTCGCTCACAGCGCGGTAAGTTATCCCGGCGACAACATCAAGGTAAAATTCAAGAAAAAGCGCAAAGTAAATCTGCTGGACATTTTCATCGTGCAAGCCGCCATCTGCGTGGCGGTGAGTTGCGCGGTGCTCATCACACGTTTTGTGACGATGGCTTAGTGAAGGTCCGTATTCATCCCGCATTCATCGCGGCGGCGCTGCTCATGATCTTCACGGGCAACGCCGTAATTTTCTGCGCGTACACGGTGGCTATACTCGCGCACGAGGCCGCGCACTCGCGCATGGCGGCGCTGCGCGGCTACCGCATGGGCGCAATCACGCTCATGCCGTACGGCGGGGTGATAAACGGCGGAGAGAGATATTCGCGTGCGGACAACATCCTCATCGCCCTGGCGGGGCCCTTATTCAACGCCGCGGTTGCGCTGCTCATAGTGGCGCTGTGGTGGCTATATCCTTCGATTTATGCCTATACGCTGGATTTTTGCACGGCGAACGCCGCCCTTTGCATCGTGAACCTGCTGCCGTTTTATCCGCTGGACGGCTCGCGCGTGGTGTATTCGCTGGCAAAAAACAAGCTGCGCGCGCTCAAAGCGCTGCGCATTGCGGGCGCGGCGGGCGGCGGAGCTTTGGTGATCTACAACATCGTATCCCTGTTTTATGCCTATAACTTCACGGCGGGGGTGATGGGCGCGTTTCTCATCTACGGCGCAATCTTCGGCACGGGCGAGGAGAGCTATGTGCACGTTACGCAATATTCTCCGCTCAACAAGGATTACAAGGAGGGCGTGGAGGTGCGCACCGTCATGGTGCGGGAGGACGCTCCGCTCCTCAAACTTCTGCCCATGGTGAAGAGGGACGCGGACACCACTTTTTTGGTGGTTGACGAAAAGGGACGAAAAAGGGCGAGCCTTACGGAATCTTCTCTTCAAGAGCTGTGCGAGCGGGAAGCCCTTGTAACTCCCGTGGGGGAAGCTATGGGACTCATAGAGGCAAAAAATGAGAGCAAAAAGGGAAAATAGCATTCTTAGGGCTGCTGTAAATAGAAAAAACAGCACATGTCCTGCCTGCACACAGCCTCAGCAGATCGCTTAAAGTGGTCTGATGAGGCCGGGGCGGGTATATAAAAATACTTGAAATATGGCAGAAGTTGTGCTATAATCATATACATATGAAATCTATCCTCATCGACGTACATTTCAGCAGCACCAACGTGGCGGTGGTAGAGGACGGCACGCTGGTCGAGTTTTGGGTGGAAAGGCGAAACAATGCCAATATTGTAGGCAATATCTACAAGGGCAAGGTCAAGAATTTTCTGCCCGGAATGCAGGCTTCCTTCGTGGATATAGGAAGGGAGCGCAAC
Source organism: uncultured Clostridia bacterium (assembly GCA_944381275.1). Classification (GTDB taxonomy): domain Bacteria; phylum Bacillota; class Clostridia; order Christensenellales; family UBA3700; genus Alloclostridium. The sequence continues at coordinate 8,081 of CALWKO010000028.1, forward strand.
GCCTTTTTGTACGACGGGGACGTGATGGTGGACGACGAGAAGATCTCCGCTTCTCCCGCCGCGCATTTCCGCCCCGGCGATGACATCCTCTGCCAGGTGACGAAGGATGAATTCGGCACCAAGGGCGCGCGTATAACCACGAATATCACGCTCGCGGGCAGGGTGCTCGTGCTCATGCCGCAGATGGATTATGTGGGCGTTTCCCGCAAGATAACCGATGAAAGCCGCAGGAAGCAGCTCATTGAATATGTGCAAAAGGTGCGCCCGGAAAATTGCGGCGTAATCCTGCGCACGCAGTCAGAAAGCTGCACCAACGAGGAGATTTCCGAGGAGATGGAATACCTCTACGCCAAGTGGCAGGAGGTTAAGCGCAAGTTCCTCATCTCCCACGCGCCCGCCCTGCTTCAGCGCGAATCGCCAGTTGCGGTGCGCGCCGTGCGCGACATGCTGCGCGACGACGTGGACAAGGTCATCGTCAACGACAACGCCCTTTATAACGAGCTCGTGGGCGTGAGCAAGTATATCCTTTCCAAGCGCCCCGACCTTTACGAATACGATTCTTCCCAGCGCTCGCTTTTAAGAAAGCACAACTTGACAGAGCAGATAAAGGCGCTCACCAAGCGCACCGTGCCCATGCAAAACGGCGCATATCTGGTGATAGACCGCACCGAAGCGCTCACGGTGATAGACGTGAACACGGGCAAATACGTGGGCGGAAAGAATTTGGAAGATACCGTTTTTGCCACCAACTGCCTTGCCGCGGAAGTGATAGCAAAGCAGCTCAGGGCGCGCAACATAGGCGGGATAATCGTCATCGACTTTATAGACATGGAATCGCCCGCGCACATGGAAAAAGTGCTCGAAATTTTGAATAAGCAGCTGGAAAAGGACAGGACGAAGACGGTCGTTTTGGGCGTGACCCACCTTGGGCTTGTGGAGATGACGCGCAAAAAAACACGCTCCATGCTCGAATCCGTCATGCTCCAGGAGTGCCCCTACTGCGGAGGCGAAGGGCATGTGTTCAGCAGCGAGCACGTTATTATGGAGCTTAGGGAAAAGCTCTACGACGTGATAAACGAGGACGTGCGCGCCGTAAAGGTCACCTTGGCGGAGAGCGTCTGCAATCGCCTTATCTCACAGCACTATCTTTCCAGGGAGTGCTCCGGCGTGTGGCGCGACGTGGTCTTATACGCCATCCCCGACCCCAATATGCACATAGAAAAGTATAAGATAGAAATAGACAACTCCGGCGTGCTCTCCCTCCCGGATACGGCAAAACTTATCTGCTGAAATTTTTCGTCAAATTCTTGACATTTACGTCGCGCATATGTTATCTTATATAACGAGCCGCATGAAGAAGGCTTTATTAAGCACGCAAGTGCGCCTTAACAGCGAGACCGGGAAGAGGAGGTAAATCTTAATGTATGCTATTGTAGCCACGGGCGGAAAGCAGTACAAGGCGGAAAAAGACCAAGTTATCAAGGTTGAAAAGATCAAAGCCGAAGTAGGCGATACTGTCGATCTTAAAGCGTTGATGTTGGTTGACGGCGACAAGGTTGTCGTCGGCGAAGCCGCCGGTGCCGTAAGCGTCAAGGCTGAAGTGGTTGCGCAGGATAAGGACAAGAAGGTCGTCATCTTCAAGTACAAGTCCAAGAAGAACGAGCGCAAGCGCCAAGGTCACAGGCAGCCTTACACCGCATTGAAGATCAAGGAAATCACCGCTTAATGACGAAAGTCATAGTAAGCAGGAAAAAAGGTCACGTCGTATCCGTGCAATGCAGCGGGCATAGCGGATACGCACCCGAAGGAGAAGATATTGTCTGCGCGGCGCTTTCCGCGGTGATTCAGACGGCGGTCCTCGGGGTGATGCGTGTGGCGGGCGCAGATGCCGATTATCACACGGATCAAGACAAGGGAAGCTTATCGCTCACCTTAAAGAGCATGAACGAAAGTCAGCGGCGCGACTGCGATGCGATTTTGAATACCATGCTCTTGGGCGTGAAGGATTTACAAGAAGGCTTCTCCGCATTCATTAAGTTGGAGGTAAAAGACGATGTTTATTAAGATTCAGCTCTTTGCTCATAAAAAGGGCGGCGGTTCTACCCGTAACGGCCGTGACTCCGAAGCCAAGCGTCTTGGCGTTAAGAGGGCGGACGGGCAGTTCGTGCTTGCAGGAAACATCCTTGTCAGGCAGCGTGGCACCAAGTTCCACCCCGGCAAGAACGTGGGCATCGGCAGCGACGACACTCTGTATGCAAAGGCAAGCGGCGTTGTGAAGTTCGAGCGTTTGGGTCGTGATAAAAAGCAGGTCAGCGTTTACGAGCAGGCACAATAACAATTTAAAGCGTAATAAATTCGGTGGACGGCAACAGCCGTCCACATTTTTATATGGAGTGCGATTTGGTAAGGAAACGCAAAGCGTTCCTCTCCGCAATTTTTCAAAAAATCCGTTCAAAAAATATGTGCCGGGCATAATTTTGCGCCTGTGTGCGGCTACCCTGCCCTTGCCGTAATTTTTTTTGAGTTATTGATATGTGAAAGCATAATTTTATGGCGGCAAAGTCGCAAGTGTGATATAATAAGACAAAAAAGCGCAAAAGCGGTGAATTTACGCATGGAAAAAGAATATATAATAGTAGACGATTTGAAGGACTTCGACATTCGCCAAATACTCGACTGCGGGCAGATATTCCGCTATGTCAAGACGGGCGAAGGCGAGTATACGGTGTATAGCCGGGATAAGCGGCTCATAGTGGCGCAGGATGAGCAAAAAGCCGTGATATACGGAGAAAAAGAGTTTGCGCGCGAGTTCTTCGATCTGGGCAGAGATTACGGGAAGATAAAGGAGCGGCTCAAGAGCTTGCCGTATATGGCGGAGAGCTTGGAATACGGCGGCGGAATACGCATACTCAACAACGACGCGTGGGAGATGATAATATCCTTTATAATCTCCGCGAATAACCACATTCCGCGCATTAAAGGGATTATCGAGAGGCTGTGCGCGGGGCTGGGTGAGGACATGGGCGAATATCACGCCTTCCCCACCGCCGAGGCGATGGCGGACAAGGACGAGGACTATTACTTTTCCTTGGGTGCGGGCTATCGAGCGCCCTACCTTTCTTCCACGGCGCGGGCGATTGCGGAAGGCAGGTTCGACGTGGACGCGGTGAGGAGCATGCCCACGAGCGAGGCGGCTAAATATCTGTGCACTCTGCTCGGCGTGGGTCCCAAGGTGGCGGACTGCATACTCTTATTCGGGTATCACCGCACGGACGTGTTCCCCGTGGATACGTGGATAAAGAAGGTGTATAAAGATACGCTGGGCGGAGCGGCAACCAATAAGCAGATGAGGGAGAGGCTGCTCTCCCTTTACGGGGATCTCTCCGGCTACGCACAGCAATACCTCTTCTTCGGCAAGCGGGACAGGGATTGATACAAAAGAAGGCAAAGCGAACGCTTTGCCCCTTTTATGCACAATAAAGTGCATAAAAGATACATATGAAAAGTAAGGGGATCTACGGCGGATAAGATAGCGATATATCGCCAAGCAAACGCATAAATGTGATATATGCGCTAAAAGTGCATAAAGAAGCCATAAGGAGACATTATGAATTACGCCGTACTTGCAGACTTGAACGCCACGCGTGCAAATTGCACGTCCTTCCTCAACGCCTTAAAGGAGCTGGACGGAAATGTGGTATATTGCAAATTTTACGCCTACAATCCCAAGCGCGATTGCGGATTCAGTAAGTATATACGCTCGGCGGGAGCGGACGTGGCGGTGCCCCTCTATAATAGGAAGAAGGCGCGCATAGACATGCGGCAAGTTATTGACGCCGTGTCTATTTCTTGCACTAACAGCAATATAGACGGCTTTTTTATCATATGTGCGCCGCTCGATTGCACTCCGCTGCTCACATATTTGAAGGGGGCGGGCAAGCATGTGGTGCTGGGCGGCGACGGGGAGCCTTCCTACACTTCGGGATATGACCGTTTTGTGCACTTACAGCGCGTTATCGAATCTGCGCCCGCAATCGAAGAGGGCGGCGCGAAGAAGGAGAAAAAGCCGCTCTTGACTGATGAAGAAGTCGCCCGCAGGCTGAATATGCTCCGCATGGATAACGGGGAAGAAAAGACGCACTCTTCAGCAAATGCCGCGGCGCAGGAAAAACGACTCGAGCGCAGGGAAGATCCCCCAAAGAGCGGTTCTGCGCCCGTCAATCCTCCTTTTAAAGGCGAGTTTCTCCCGTTCACCGGCATACCCGACGACGGCGACTCCATGAAAGAGGTGAAGGACAGGCTTGACGAGATCTTGCGCGCCAAGAGCAAGCTCGCCGGTGAGGAGGAAGCACTACCTTCGCCCGAAGACGTCGGCACTCTCTTAAAAAAGTATTTTTAAGCGGATATAATATTATCCATATGGGGTGAAAATTACCGCCGCGAAAAGGGCGGCGGAGTGAAGCTCTTTGCGCATTAAAAAGGTTTGGCGCGCGCAGTAGGAAGAGCGCTTTCCGCGGCGGAAAAAATTTTTTAGATTTTTTTATTTTTTCTTCGAAAAACAGTTGACAAACAGATTTTCGGCGGGTATTATGTTATTTACAATCTTAATCGCGCCTTAGCCGTTTTTTATGCGGCGGGGAGCGTGAGATGTAAAAATTACAACAAAAACGCTTTGTATTATCCGCCTTAGGATGATACAATAAGACCATCACACAAGGCTGTGAAATAATAAAAAAGGAGGCAATATAGACATGACAAGGTTGATATCGGCAAGTAATGAAGGAAGCACGGTGACAGCGATTGGGCGCGCTTATATTGCCGCCGATCGGCAAGGAAGGACCGCAGGGTTCTATCTGCAATAAAAATTCCGTAAGTTAATTTTCATTACAAGGGCGCGGTTTAACCGCAAAAACTACGCAACACGAGGGGGGAATCTCCGCGAAAACGGAAAACATTTATCGCCAAGGCGAAATGCGTTTGTTGCGTCAATCCGAATTTTCCGTTAAACACAAATGGCAAAAGGGCGCAGAGCGTCCGCAGCTTTGCAACGGCATGCGCCGATGCGGAGCGATTGGATCTATTTGGGCAAGGAGGCTCGAAAATGAAGAAGATATTAAGGTTTGTGGCTTGTACAAACGCCGAATTCGATAAGAAGACGGTGCAAGAAAACTGTTACCCGCGCTGTTTGTTCGTATCGGCGCGCGACGGCAAGAAGTATGAATTTCAAGATACTTCGCTTTATGCTTTGGCATGCGCGATGCACGTTACGCTCATCTTCTCGCGCGGTTTTGAACAAAACGCCGACCTTATGCGTTACTCCGTTGCCACGGCAGTGCTGATGGACAAGGACAGCAGTGCGGAGTGCGACGTATATTTTGAAGAAGAGGACGCGCATGCGGCGTTTCAGAACATGATGCTGAGCGCGGACGCAGTGGCGGCGTATATGCAATTCTACCCCTATATGCACGACAAGAAGGGCAAGGTGGACTATATGGAAGCAGACGCCGCGGACGCGGTGCTGGCGCTAAGCATGTTCATTCGCCGCGTTACGGAGCGTTTGCCGGACAAGGCGGCGCAGAAGAAGGCGCTGGAAGCATACTGCACCGGCCAAGGCGAAGAGTGCGGAAAGGCGCTTATTGCCAAGCTGGATGAAGGATTCTCTCAAGATATCGAAGAGGATAAACTCAGGCTGGAAAGGAAGAGGCAGGAACTTATGAAGCGACTGTCCGATATGATGGACTTCGACGACGATTCCGACGACGATGATTCCGACTGATCAAAGTAAGGGGGGATTTTGAAAGGTAAGGGGGAGCTTCACCCTACGGGGGTGCGCCGAAAGGCGCACCCTTATTTACTTTCCCGCCCCATTGTTTGCCGCGGCGGGAAGGGAAGGTATAAAAAGGGCGCGCACGCGGCGCGCCCTTATTTTCGTTATACTCTAACGCGTATTGCGGCTGACGGATTAATCTATCGTCGCGCGGATACGGCGCACGCCCGCGGAGGAAGAGCCCTCCTTGAGCAGGGTGAAGTGGTGGAGCTGACCGGTGTGTTCCGCATGGGGACCGCCGCATATCTCCTTTGAAAAGTCGCCTATCGTATACACCTTTACCACGTCGCCGTACTTAGAGCCGAAAACGCCCGTCGCGCCCGATTTGTGCGCTTCTTCTACGGGCATTTCCTCGCAGGTGACGGGGAGATCGCGCTTTATCTGCTCGTTTACCAAATCTTCCACCTTCTTCTTCTCCTCGTCGGTGAGGGGGCGGTCGAAGTTGAAGTCAAAGCGCAGGCGCTCGGAGGTGATGTTGCTGCCCTTTTGGCGGATGTCGTCCTTGCCCAGCACCTTTTTGAGGGCGGCAAGGAGCAGGTGGGTGGCGGTGTGCAGATATACGGTGCGCTCGCCCGTGTCGGCAAGTCCGCCCTTGAACTTTTGCTCCGCGCCGGCGTGCGATTTGGCTTGGTGATCTTCAAATGCCTTTTTGTAACCATCAAGGTCCACCTTGTAGCCGCGCTCGGCTGCCATCTCCACCGTCATTTCGATGGGGAAGCCGAAGGTGTCGTACAGCCTGAAAGCGGTTTTGCCGTTGAGCGTGTCGCCCTGCACCCACTTCAAGACTTTTTCCATCTCCTTTATGCCGTTTTCCAGCGTTTTGGAGAATTTTTCCTCCTCCTTTGCTATTTCGGTGAGGATCTTTTCCTTGTTCATCTCCAGCTCGGAGTACACGCCCTTGTATTTGTCGATATACATCTGCGCTATTTGGGTGAGCAGGGCGCTGTCTATCTCTATGGTGCGGGCAAAGCGGATGGCGCGGCGGAGCAGGCGGCGCAGCACATAGCCTTGGTCCACGTTGGAAGGGACTATGCCCTTTTCATCGCCGATGAGGAAGGTGGCGGTGCGCATATGGTCGGCGATGATGCGCATGGCGCGCGTAACCTGTTCGTCTTCGCCGTACTTCTTGCCGCTGAGCTCTTCCAGCTTTTCTATTATGTCCGCAAACAGGTCTGTTTCGTAGACGGATTTATAGCCGTTGAGCATGCACAGGGTGCGCTCAAGACCCATGCCCGTGTCCACGTTCTTTTGGGAGAGGGGAGTGTAGGTGCCGTCCGGGTGGCGGTAAAATTCCATGAACACGTTGTTCCATATCTCCACCCATTTTTCGCCGTCTTCCGCGGGGGAGGGGTTGCCTTCCACCTTCTTGCCCGTGTCCACGAATATCTCGGTATCGCCGCCGCAGGGACCCGTGGTGGAGGCTATCCACCAATTGTGCTCCTTGGGCAGGTAGAAGATCCTGTCTTCCGGTATGCCGTGGCTCTTCCATTCGTTTGCCGCCACTTCGTCGCGGGGGCAGTCCTCGTCGCCGGCGAACACCGTTACCGCCAGCTTTTCGCGCGGGATGCCCAGCACTTCCGTCAAAAATTCGTAGCTGTATGCTATCGATTCTTTTTTGAAGTAATCGCCCAGCGACCAGTTGCCCAGCATCTCGAAGAAGGTGCAGTGGGTTGCGTCCCCCACCTCGTCGATGTCGCCCGTGCGCACGCACTTTTGCACATCGGTGAGGCGCCTGCCGGCAGGGTGCTTTTGACCCAAAAGGTAGGGCACCAGCGGATGCATGCCTGCGGTGGTGAAGAGCACGGAAGGGTCGTTCTCCGGAATGAGCGACGCGGAAGGGATGATAACATGTCCCTTCGATGCGAAAAATTGCAAATACTTTTCTCTTAATTCGTACGATTTCATAGTTATGTATATTATATAACCGTAATTTGATTTTGGCAAATGCTTTTTGCGTTTTTCATAAAATAATCTCACCTGCACACAACAAGGTTATGCAAGTTGACTATAAAAAGACTGCGGACGCCATACAGGGCGAATTTGCCAAGGATTCGGACGTGCTGCGCATGGACTTCACCGTGGGCGGCAGGAGCGCCGCGCTCTTTTATATAGACGGGTTTGTGGACAAAATAGCCTTTGAATCGAGCATACTCCGCCCCATAAAGCGGCTCACCGAGCTCCCCTTTCCCTATGCCGATACGATAAACCAAGCCACATCCCTCACCACGCCCATGAAGACTGTTGAGGGGACGGAAGAAGCCGCCAAGATAGTTGCGGAGGGGGACATCGCCCTTGTGATAGACGGCGCGGAGGGGATATTCATCTTCTCCGAGCGCGCCTATCAGACGAGGGGCATTCAGGAGCCGCCCGTGACCAACGTGCTGCGCGGACCCAGGGAGGGGTTTGTGGAGGACGTGAAGATAAACATGACCATGCTCCGCCGCAAGCTGAAAACTCCCAAGCTCACCTTTAAAAAGGCGTTCGTGGGCAAGTATACGGATACGCCCGTGATCATCTGCTATATTCAGGGCGTAGCGTCCCCGGACGTGGTGGACGAGGTGGAAAAGCGCATAAACGCGATAGATATGGACGGGGTGGTGGAATCTTCTTACATCGCCAGATATTTGGAAACGAATTACCGCTCCCTCTTCACCCAGGTGGGCACGAGCGAAAAGCCGGACATCATCGCCGCCAAGATGCTGGAGGGCAGGGTGGCTGTGATAGTGGACGGCTCCCCAATGGTGCTCACCGTCCCCTTTATTTTGTTCGAGCACTTTCAAGCGAGCGAGGATTATTACGTCAAGTCCTTCCGAGCCTCCTTCATCCGCATGGTTAGACTTATGGCGCTCGTGCTCGCAATAGCTCTGCCGGGCGCGTATGTGGCGCTGCAGGAATATCAATATCAGATGTTCCCGCTCAAGTTCTTGATCTCCATTATGAATTCCATATACGGGATACCCTTCACGCCCACGCTGGAGATGCTCACCATCTTGATAATCTTTGAAATTCTGAACGAAGCCAGCGTGCGCATGCCGCGCTATGTGGGTATGGCGCTTTCCGTGGTCGGGGCGATAGTGCTGGGCGAAACGGCGGTGAACGCGGGGCTTTTCTCCACGCCCGCAATACTCGTCATCTCCATATCCACGATAGGGCTTTACTGCGTGCCGGACGCAACGGAGGCGAGCAGCATTCTGCGCGTGCTCTTTGTGGCAATAGCGGGAGTTGCGGGGCTTATGGGACTCATCTTGGCTGCGCTTGCGCTGATAGCTTATCTTGCCGATCTGCGCAGCTTCGGCACCTCCTATCTCGCGCCTTTTGCGCCGCTGATAGAGAGGGATTGGCAGGACGGATTGATAAAGGAGAGCGTTCGGGACATGATCGAGCGACCCTATTCCGTGCCCACATACAACAGGGTGCGCAGGAGGTAATATGGGCAAAACGACAAATGTGGTATATCCCAATCAAGTGGCGCTGCTCGCCTTTATCGCCTCCATCACCTTCAAGGTGGTAATGCTGCCGCAATATCTCGCGGGTACGGCGGGCAGGTCCTCCCCCATCGCCATGGCATACCTCATGGCGATAGAGGTGATGGAGTTTGTGATAATTTACGGGGTGATAAAGCGCACGTCCTTGCTGCAAGCGCACATTCCCGCACCTTTGAAGGCGGCGTTTATATCGCTCATCGCGGCGTCGAGTTACTTCAAAACGGTGGTGCTCTCGGCGGAGGCGGTCTCCTATATCTCCACCACGCTTTTCGACAACGGCTTGTGGCGGCTCATTGTGCTCGCCTATATGCCTTGCCTGATATATATCGCCTACAAGGGCGGCAACGTGCTGGCGCGCACCGCGCAGATAGTCTTTTGGTTCATAGCGGTATCGCTCCTTTTCAACGTGCTCTTTGCGCACTTCAACGGCGATATCGGCAACCTGCTCCCCGTGCAATTTTCCGGGGAGATAATGAAGGCGTGCGACAGGCATATGGTGTGGTTCGGCGATTTTACGCCCTTCCTCTTCCTCACCGTGGCGCGCCCCGCCAAACCGCAAAAAGTGCGCCTGCCCGTGATGATAGCGATCTGCTTTATTGCGGCGGTGGGCTTTATGGTCATCTTCATCACCGCTTACGGCGGCGGCAGCGTGATGGTGAGCAACGCCTTTAACAAGATAGCCGTATTCAACCGCATCTCGCTGCTTTTGGGCACGGTGGACTTCCCCACGGTGTGCTCGTGGCTGATGATGTCTGTTATCAAGCTCGCGCTCATCGTGTACGGGGTGGTGGAAGGGCTGACCTACTTTTTCAAAAAGCGCCTGATAATCGCCCTGATCACGGGTTTGGCGCTCGCGCTCACCTTATTTTTCGGCATAACGAATATGGACGTATCCTATAAGCTCGCCACCTCGCCGATAAGGTACGCCGTGGGCGCGGTGGAGTACCTGCTGCCGCCGGCGGTATATCTCGCCGTGAGGATATTCGACAAGGAGAGCGTGCAATTTGACAGTACTAGGGTGGACGCGGAACAGCTCAGGAAGGAGGGGAAATGCAGAGAAGGCAAAGGCTGAGGCGCCTGGGCGGCTATAAGTGGCTGATAATAGTGGTCATCGCCGTGGTGCTCATCGGGTTCGACCTGCTGGCGGACAACGCGAGCATAGTCAACCGCGGCATAGTCGTGGGACTTGCGATAGACAGCGGCGGCGACTTGATCGAGCTCGCCGCACAGGTGATCCTGCCCAGGAGCGGCGGTTCGTCCTCCGGCGGCAACGACTTTATGATCTTCACCTCGTCGGGGGAGACCATGCAGGACGCGATAGAAAAACTCTCCGTATCCATGGGCGTGAAGGCTTCGCTCTCCCACTGCACGCTCGTGGTTTTGGGGGAAGATCTGCTGCGCACCAAGAGCGATACCGCGCTAAAACACCTAATCCGTTCCCCTTATTTTGCGGATAACACCCTGCTTGTGGCGTCCTCCGGCAAAGCCAAAGAAGTGCTCTCCGCCAAGGTGCCGATAAACGACGTGGCTTCCTACCACATGCAGCGCATGATGCAGGGCGTTCAGCGCGAAGCGGGCGTGAACGCGTGCACGATAAAGGACTATTTTGCCAATTACTATTACATCGGCGGGGCGAATTACATGCCCGTGGCGGTGGTGGAAAATTGCGAATACTCGCCCGTGGGCCCCAACAAGGAAGGGCAGGAGGGCGCACAGCTGCTCGACCTTTCCCGCACCCTTGTTTTAACGCGTGAAGGTTACGCCTTTGTGCTCGATTACGACGCTTCCCGCGGCTTGAGCTTTGTAAAAGGCAGCTTGAACGACGGCACCATAATCTTTGTATCCGACTGCTCTGAAGAGCGCGACGTCGCCATTTTGGACAGCAAGTGCACTCTCTCCGCCATTGCCGAGGACGAAGTCATCGCAAAAGTCAAGGTGAAGGTCAAGCGCAACGACCTGCCCACCGCGCAGGACGGCATGATAGTCAACGCCCTGAGCGAGCGCGAGAGGGAACGCATACGCGAAAGCGTCCGCGGGCAAATCCTCGCCTGCTTTGAAGAAGCGCAAAAACAGGACATCGACGTCTTTCACTTGGGCGAGCAACTCTACCGCAAGTACGGCGAGGAGTGGCGAAAAAACCAAAACAAGCTGTATATCAGGAATATCAAGTTCGATGCAGAGGTGGAAATCGTTGTGAAATGATTTTTATGGGGCGCGAGATAACTATAAGCATGCCGGCGCGCCCCATAAAAATCGCGAAATCTTTTTGGGGATATAGATTTTTCATAATCAACACTATTCTTTCCCCGAAAAGGCGAAATCTTGCGGCGGATATGAATAAACTCTATGAAATACTTGCCGTTCGCCGCAAGGCGAAATCCGCCCTCAAACCGCCAAGGCGACGAGAGGGCGGGCGAAATCCATGGATATACAGTTGCAGAGCAACGCTATCCATGGGCGGTGGCTCCGCAAGCG
>CALWKO010000029.1 GCA_944381275.1 uncultured Clostridia bacterium
TGTTATACTTGCCATGGTGAGTTGAGCTCCTTTGTGTTATTTTTTTTGTGTGTAATTATATGATACAACAAATCGAGAACAACTCACCTCTTTTTTTTATTTTTGCGCCTCCCCCTAGGGGGAGGGTGTACGCTTTCACCCAAATTTATCTCTTTATCCTTCCTCTTCTTTCTTCTTTGGCTTTGTGTAACAAATGTATTGTAAACCTACAATAGAAAAGTAACTTATTCCCTTACGCCTATTGACTTTTCCCTTAAAAATCGGTATAATTTAAGGGAAAAAGCAAGGAGCGTATTGTATGAGGATATTCAACTATTCCGCAATAAAAAATCAAAAGTGGGATTTAGAGGTCGTCGGACTGATTGCCGCTATTTACAAGGAGGCTGGCAAGCAGGAGGCTTACTTGACTCAGCGCCCCGCGGAATTGAAAAAACTGGTCGAGATAGCCAAGGTGCAGAGCACGGAAGCTTCTAACGCGATAGAGGGGATCGTCACCACAAGCACGCGTATAAGGCAGCTGGTAGAGGAAAAGACTGCGCCGAAAAACCGAAACGAACAGGAGATTGCGGGGTATCGCGACGCGTTAAATATTATACACGAAAATTTCGACGTGATACCGCTCACGCGCAATTACATCTTGCAACTGCATAAAATTTTATACAGTCACATGAATAATCCCATGGCGGGGAAGACGAAAAATGTGCAGAACTATATCAGCGCGACATATCCGGACGGGCACTCCGAAACGGTATTTGTGCCGCTTTCTCCCGCCCAAACGCCTGCGGCGCTGGACGTGATATGCGAGGAGTACAATCGGGTGATAGGGAATATGGAGCTTGAGCCGCTGATCGCCATCCCCGTGTTTATCCACGACTTTTTGTGCATCCACCCCTTCAACGACGGCAACGGCAGGATGAGCAGACTGCTGACTACGCTGCTGCTATATAGGAGCGGCTTTTATGTGGGCAAGTATATCTCGCTCGAAGCCAAAATCGCCGCAAACAAGGACCTGTATTACGACGCGCTCGGGCAATCGCAAAGCGGGTGGCACGAGGGGAAGGAGGACGTCAGTCCGTTTGTCAAATATCTGCTGGGCGTTGTGCTTTCTGCATATAATGATCTGGACGAGAGGGCGTCGCTCATTCAAGCAAAACTTTCCGCTTTTGAGCTCGTCAGGCGCGCCGTCTTTACCAAGATAGGGCGGTTCACAAAGCAGGATATTTGCGAGCTTTGCCCGTCGCTCAGCTTGAGTTCGGTAGAGGGCGGATTGAGAAAGCTGGTGTCCTCGGGCGAGCTGAAGCGCGAAGGCTCCGGCAAAAGTACCCGCTATTTCAGGAGCTGAGCCGATAATTCTCCGCAATAGCGGCAGAGTAAGGCTTTGCTTTTTTATATAATAAGGATAATATTATCCGCAAAATTTCCGCGCAATATTATCCCAAAACGGGATATTTTATAATCTATAACAATATTTGATTTTTATAACGCAAGCCCTTATTGTAGTATCCGTACTTTTTATTATGTATTTATACTTTATTACACCAATTGCAGTGCAAAGATATAACGCCTTGAACTCCCAAACAATGCAAACTTTCATAGCGGTGATAATGCTTCTTCCTTATATCCATATAATAAATACACCCACGCTGTGCAAAGATGTAACGCTTAGAACTCCCTTATAGCCCCTTCAAGGCGGTTAAGGGGTGGAGCGCCCCGCGCTCCCGGTTAAGGGGTGCAGCGCCCTGCGCTGCTGACAGAAAACTTACAAAGAGGTTACTTTATGTGATAGCAAGGGGGAGTGGAGAGGGGCTAGAATGGAGTTGACAACAAAGGAGGTTTGTAATGAAAACATCTAAAAAAGCAATTTTGGTCATCATAGCGCTGATAGTGGCGCTCACCGCGATTTTGGCGGCGTGCGGCGGCGAGAAGGACATCGCCGTGATAGCCCGTACATCGGGCAGCGGAACGCGTGACGCGTTCGAATCGATAGTCAAGTCGGCAGACGGCACGGCTTTGAAGGACGCGGGACTTATGAAAGGCGCGTTGGAGCAGGACAAGACGTCCACGGTCATCTCGTTGGTGGCTTCCACAAAAACGGGCATAGGTTATGTATCCTTGGGCTCGGTGGACGACACGGTCAAGGTATTGAAAGTTGAGGGCGTGGAAGCTACGAGCGCGAACGTACTCAGCGGCGATTACAAGATGCAAAGGCCGTTTGTGATAATGACGAACAAGGCTCTCACGGAAGCGGGCAGCCTGACGGCGGCGACGCAGGACTTCTTGAAATTCCTCCGCTCCACCCAGGCGCAGGAGATAGTGGAAGAAGAAGGCTATGTGAAGCAGGAAGAGGGCGCAGAGGAGTACACGGCTCCCGCGGCGGCGGTCACGGGCACGATAAGCATAAGCGGTTCCACGTCGGTAGACCCGCTCATGGACAAGCTGATAGGCAAGTATAAGGAGATAGGCGGCGCAAACGTTGCGGGCGTAGAGATAAGCAAGAACTGCCAGGGCACGTCGCACGGCATAGCCGCGGTGAAGGCGGATACGGCAGGCAACGCCATCGGCTTGGGTTCTTCCGCGGTGAAGGCGGCGGACGAAGCGGAGATAGCGCACTTTGAAATAGCCCTCGACGCGATCGCGATAATCGTCAATCCGGAAAACACGCTGGAAGACATCACCATCGCCCAACTTTTCGATATCTACACGGGTAAGATAGTCAAGTTCAGCGCGCTTGCATCGGCATAAGGCAAATACTTTATGGAAAAAAGCAATATAAAGGAAACGTGCGGCAAAATTCTTTTTGCCGCCACAGCCGCGCTGTGCATAGCCGCAGCTGCGGCAATCTTTGTTTTTATAATAATGAAATCCGTGCCCGCGCTGGCGGAAACGGGTGTGGGCAACTTCCTCTTCGGCAGCAAGTGGGCGCCGGACGCGAACGACGTCTACGGTCAGCCGCTTGCGGGCAGTTACGGCATACTCCCCATGCTCGTGGGGACCTTGGCCGCCACGGTGTGCGCGCTCCTGGTGGGCGGCACGCTCGGCTTTTTTACGGCGGTGTTCTTGTCGTATTATTGCAGGGGGAAGGTGAAGGCGCTTTTTACGTCCGTGATAAACTTGCTCGCGGGCGTGCCCTCGGTCATTTTCGGCTTTTTCGGAATAAAGGTGGTAATGCCCATCTTCAATACCCTTTCCCCCAACGGCAACTCGAGCGGCCTTTTGCTCACTTCCGTAATCTTGGGCATGATGATATTCCCCACGGTGGCGTCCCTTTCCAAAACCGCGCTCGAAGCGGTGCCCGGGGCGTACTACGAGGGCGCGCTGGCGCTGGGTTCCACGCGCGACCAGGCGGTGTTCCGCACGGTGGTGCCTGCGGCAAAGTCGGGCATAACGGCGGCGATGATCTTGGGCGTGGGCAGGGCGCTGGGTGAAACTATGGCGGTGGTCATGGTGGCGGGCAACTCCCCGCAATTCCCCGCGGGGCTGTTTTCTTCGTTCAGGACGATGACCGCGAATATAGTGCTTGAGATGGGCTATGCGGGCGAGGTGCAGATGGGCGCGCTGTTTGCCACGGGCGGGGTACTGCTCGTGTTTGTGGCGATAACGGTCGTGCTCCTTTCTCTCGTCACTTCGGACAAGAAAAGTAAGGGCAGGGGCGGAAAAAAGCTGAATATTTCCCTCTTTAACGGCAGGAGAGTGTGCTTTGCCGGCAAGATATTCAGCATAGTTTCCGCGGCGTTTGCGCTTACGTTCTTGGCGGCGCTTATCATCTATCTGCTGGTTATGGGGCTGCCGCACCTTTCCGGGCAGCTGCTCTTCGGCAGTTACGAATACGGCGGGGAGATAAGCATTCTGCCCTCGGTGGCGGCAACGCTGATGACGGTGGGCATATCGCTCGTGATAGCCCTGCCGCTGGGCATATGCACGGCGATATTTTTGAACGAGTACGCGGGCAGCAAGAACATCTTCGTCAGGATTATAAGGAGCGCGATAGACGTGCTCTCCGGCGTGCCCTCGATAGTGTACGGATTGTTCGGCGCGGTGACTTTCGTCACTCTGCTGGGCGGCAATTACTCCATAGCGGCGGGCAGTTTGACCATATCGGTGATGCTGCTGCCCACGGTGATAAGGGCTACGGAGGAGAGCTTGCGCGCCGTGCCCATGAGTTTGAGGGAGGGCGCGCTCGCGCTGGGCGCGGGCAAGCTGCGCACGGTGTTCACGGTGGTGCTGCCCTCCGCGCTCCCCGGCATAATAGCGGCGGCGATACTTTCGGTGGGCAGGGTGATGAGCGAATCCGCCCCCTTCATGTTCACCATGGGTTCGAGCATTCAGCCCATGCCGGAAGGGGCTATGAGCGGCGGCACCACGCTGGCGGTACTGCTCTACTACCTTTCGGGAGAAAACCTATATACGGACGAAGCGTATGCGTGCGCGTGCGTGCTCATGCTGATAGTTCTGCTGCTCAACGTGGCGGCGGAAGTGCTGGGCAGGGCATTGCAAAGAAAATTTCAAGGAGAGAAAAATGCTAAGAAAAAGAGCAAAAGAGCAAGGAGAAAAGCGCTTGAACGGGCGGAAGAAAACGGATGAAGGCAGGCTTTTTTCCAAGGATATAAAGGTGAAGGACGCAAACTTGTATTACGGCGACTTTCACGCCTTAAAGGGGATAAATATAGAGATCCCGCCCGAGCGGGTGACGGCGTTCATCGGCCCCTCCGGCTGCGGCAAGACCACGCTTTTGAAGTGCTTCAACCGCATGAACGATTTGGTGGACAGCTGCAGGATAGAAGGCGAGTTCTTGGTGGGCGGAGAGGACATATATAAGAGCAAGGACGTGACGGGGCTGAGGAAGCGCGTGGGCATGGTCTTTCAAAAGCCCAATCCCTTCCCCATGAGCGTCTACGACAACGTGGCGTATGGTCCGCGCACCTTCGGCATAAAAAAGAGGGCGGAGCTGGACGAGATAGTCGAGCGTTCGCTCAAGCAGGCGGCGATGTGGGAGGAGCTCAAGGACAGGCTGGGCAAATCCGCGCTCGGCCTTTCCGGCGGACAACAGCAAAGGCTGTGCATAGCCCGCGCCTTGGCGACGTCCCCCGGCATAATCTTGATGGACGAGCCCACGTCCGCACTCGACCCCATCTCCACCGCCAAGATAGAAGAGCTCATCGGCAGCATTAAGGAGTTCACCACCGTGGTGATAGTCACCCACAACATGCAGCAGGCGGCGCGCATCTCCGACAAGACGGGCTTTTTCCTGCTGGGCGAGCTGGTGGAGTACGGCGACACTCACGACATATTCGAACGCCCAAAAAAAGAGGAAACCAAGAGATATATCGAGGGCAGGTTCGGCTGACGCTTGTCAAACGCCCTTGAAAAGTGTTATAATTCAACGGGGTAGAAATATGGATAAAGCACTCATTTATATTGTGGAAGACGACGAAGGCATCCAGGAAGTGTACGAGGGCGCCTTTGAGGGCGTGTACGACGTGCGCATCTTCGGCGACGGCGCTTCCTTTTTTAAAGCGTTTGAAGAAAAGCGCCCCTCGCTTGCGATAATCGACATCATGCTCCCGGACATAGACGGCTACACCATCTTGACCCGTTTGAGGGAGAAGGACGAACGCCTGCCCGTCATCATCGTTTCGGCAAAGAGCGACGAGATAAGTTTTGTAAAGGGGCTCAACAAGGGCGCGGACGATTACGTTTCCAAACCCTTTTCCATCATGGAACTGCTCGCAAGGGTGAAGGCGGGACTTAGGCGCGCCAACTTGTATGTGCGCCGCCACAACGACTTTTCGGTAAACGAAAAACTCTACGACATAAGTTACCGCGGTCAAATGCTGGGACTTACGGTAAAGGAATATAAGCTGCTCAAACTGCTCATCGAGCGCGCCGGCGAAACGCTCACCCGCGACGAGATCTTCAAGGCGGTGTGGGGAGAAGACTTCATGGGCGAAACGCGCGCCCTGGATATGCACATCGCCCAAATCCGCGACAAGATAAAGGCGGCGGGCGGGGAGAATATCATCGTCACCGTGCGCGGCGTGGGATATAGGGTGGACTGATGAGAAAAAAACTTACCCTGCGCTGCCTGCTTATATCACTCATAACGGCGGTAATCGTGTTCGCAGCCGCCCTAGGGGTGGTATTTTGGCTTTATGACGAAACAGAAGAAGAAGACATCAAGGACAAAACCCACCTGCTCATCGCCGCTTTAAAATCTTCGTCCGACAAAGCCGCCGTGCTCCAAGCGATAGAGGACACGCGAGTCACCCTTGTGGACGAAGACGGCGACGTCCTCTACGACAGCGATGGTTCCACCGTCAACCACGGGGACAGGGAGGAGATAGCTGCCGCCCTCAGCGATTCCCCGCAGGTGGTCAAGCGTTATTCGCAGACCATGCAGGCGCAGGCTTATTACTATGCGGAAAAGTTCTCCGCGGGCGGGGAGACGTATGTGCTCCGCATATGCGAAAGACAGAGTGACATAGGCCCTTACATCGGCGCGGCTGTGGGCGCGCTCTTTATCGCCGCGGCGGTGGGAGTGGCGGTATCGGCGGTATTTGCGCGCAGGATGTCCGGCAGTATATCCGCGCGCCTGGGCGAGATAAACAAGCGCTTGCGCGCGCTCACCCACACCTCTCCCGCGCCTGTTACTGGCAAGGACGAGTTTGCCGAAATAGCCGAGGAAATAGACGCGCTCGTGGCGGGGTTGGGCGGCTCGCTTGCCGACCTCAGGCGCGAACAGTCCAAGCTGGACTTTGTTATAAACAACATCTCCCAGGGCATGATGGCGTTTTCCTCCCGCAACGAAATCGTGCTTTACAACAAGCCCGTGTGCAAGATCTTCAAGGTGAAGGGGGACATCATGGGCAGGCATTTTTCCTACCTCACGCAGGACGAAGAGCTTAAAACGCTCATGCGGGGCGCTCTCATGCGCGGCGAGGACGGCGAATTTTCCTACCGTCTGCGCGGCAAGGACCTCAACTTCAAGGTATACAGCTTTAAGACGGACGACGAGAGCGGCGAGATAGAGCACATCGTGCTCGTAGCCGACCTCACCAAGGAGAAGGCGGCGATACGGCAGAAGAGCGAGTTCTTCGCCAACGCCTCACACGAGCTCAAAACGCCCCTCACCACCATGCAGGGACTTACGGAAATTTTGCTCGCCAAAGCCACCGACGAGGGGCAGAAAAAACAGCTCGAACGCATATACAAGGAGAGCAAGCGCCTCAGCTTTTTGGTGCAGGACATGCTCTACATCAGCGACTTGGAGAGCGGCAGGGCGGAAAGGCGTGAAGAGGACATCGACCTGGGCGCGGTGGCGGCGGAAGTCAAGCAGGAGTACTCCCACCAGGCGGAGGAGCGCGACCTCACCATCAACGTTTCCGGCAGCGGACACGTGCGCGCCGACTACCGCAACATATACGAGATCGTGGGCAATCTTTGCAGCAACGCCGTGCACTACAACGTCCCCGGCGGCAGCGTGAACATGGATATAAGGAAAGAAGACGGTCAGGTTATTCTGACCGTTACCGATACGGGCATCGGCATCCCGGAAGAACACCTCCCCAAGGTGTGCGAACGCTTTTACCGCGTGGATAAGTCCCGCTCTAAAAAGACGGGCGGCACGGGTCTGGGACTTGCCATAGTCAAGCACGTGTGCAACCTCTACGGCGCCAAGCTGGACATCCAGAGCAAGGTGGGCGAAGGCACCAGGGTGGAGGTGAGGTTTAGGGGATGATTTTTGAGGGTCGGCATAATTTTATGACGAGCGATAGCGACCCTCAAAAATCGTGATATTTTTTTGGGGATAAAAGATAAAAAATAAGCGCGCCATATCTACCCCAAAAAAGTGATATTTTTGGCTTGCCAATTTATTAAGCCTTGAAGCAACCGTAAGGGAGCGCAGAGCTTTCTCTCTTCGCAGAAGAATATCACACGCCAAAAGTGAAATGCGCCCTCAAACCGCGGAGCGACGAGAGGGCGCGTGATATTTTTGGACATACAGCCGCGGAGCGGCGCTGTCCAAAAGTTAAGGTGCCGCAGGCGCATTTATAACAGCTTTTTCTTATAGCAAAAGTAATCACTCTGTCATAACATGAAAAATAGTTAAGCTTGCCCCGCTTTGTCGGGTATCGATAGTTCATATGCGGAAAGATTAGTTACGTATCGGGTATCGCAACTTTATCCGTCGCCGCGCAAAGAGATTTGCGGGCAAATCTCCACGCGCCCTTACATCTCCGTCCAAACAAACAATTCATTGTGGTAGAATGACGACTTTCGCAATAAGAAAAAGTAGTTGTAAACCCGCTTGCGGTGCCGCAACTTTTGCGCGGCGTTGCTTGCAACAGTACGCGCTTCAAATAGTTGCGCTTGCCTTGCTTTATCGGGTATCGCTAGTTTATATGCGGAAAGATTAGTTACGTATCGGGTATCGTTACTGTATCCGTCGCCGCGCAAAGAGATTTGCGGGGCAAATCTCCACGCGCCCTTACATCTCCGTCCAAACAAACAATTCATTGTGGTAGAATGACGACTTTCGCAATAAGAAAAAGTAGTTGTAAACCCGCTTGCGGTGCCGCAACTTTTGCGCGGCGTTGCTTGCAACAGTACGCGCAAAAATATCACGCGCCCTCTCGTCGCTCTGCGGTTTGAGGGCGCATTTCACTTTTTGGCACACGTTAAGTTGTTCATGGATAAATTGCATATCTGCCAAAAAATATCACTTTTTACCTTCTGATAAAAGCGGCGTATTAAAATTTAGTATATGAAGGTAAAAAATATCACGATTTTTTCAAGTCGCTAACGCTTCGCAAAAAATTACTTTGCGACTTGAAAAAATCATCCTTGCCTTCCCCCTCTTTTTATAGTATAATGTAATTACCACAATTTGGGAGAAGGATATGAAGCACGTTTTTGTATTGATTATTGCGGCGGCGCTGGTGTGCGCGGTGGTGGGGCTTT
This sequence comes from uncultured Clostridia bacterium, assembly GCA_944381275.1. GTDB lineage: Bacteria > Bacillota > Clostridia > Christensenellales > UBA3700 > Alloclostridium. The sequence continues at coordinate 8,959 of CALWKO010000029.1, forward strand.
TGTGCCTTGCCGGGTGCACGAACACCTCTACGCCCTCCGCGATCGCGGATAAATTTGAAAATTTGGCTAGCGGCGGCTCCTTTGAAACAAAGAGCGGAAAGAGCGGCGAGAGCGCGGTGTTTGCTTTCGGCAAGGAAGTCACCTTCAACGCGCTCGTGCTCAAGGAGAGCGGCGATCACATCAGGAAGTTCCGCGTATATGCCGACGACGAGAGCGAACCGTTTTACGGCAGCGACTTTGTGGAGGGATATCATTACGGCTCCTTCCCCGCGGTGACGGCGAGCAAAATAAGGGTGGAAGTGCTCGAAAGCGACGGCAATTGGAAGCTGAAAGCGGCGGAGGCTTACGATATATCCGGCACGGCGGACGACTTCCAGATAATGGGCTACGTCACCACGCAGTGGGCGTACGGCGGCGGAGAGCTGGAAGAGCGCTGGGCGCCCAACCTGGCGGACGCCACCCACCTCAACTACATATCGGGCGCATACTTCGATTCCAAGGGGGACATATACTTCCGCGCTCAGGACGGGAGCGACATGGTCTATAAAAACGGCGATACCTCCGCGGAGGGCGTTAAGGCGAAGGAAGTTTTTGCAAAGGGATTGGAAAATCTGCGCAAGTATTCTAACGCCAAAATAGTTGTAACCTTCCTTGGCAATATCAACGGCGGCACGGGCGAAGAGCTCACCACGGAAGAGAGGCACAACGCCGCCATGACGGGCGCCGCGGCGGAAAACCTCACGCAAAACATATTGGACTTTGTTGATGAGTTTAACTTCGACGGGGTTTCTTTCGACTACGAATACCCCTCCGCAAGGCAGTCTTTTGAAAACTTCACAACATACCTTGCTTCTTTGCACTCCGCCATGGACGAGCGGTTCGGGGAAGGGGAGAAGCTGCTCACCGCCGCCATATCCGAATGGCAGCTGGGCACCGCCACTTTCACGCCCGAAAATTTGAACATGCTGGACAGGATAGAGGTGATGGCTTACGACCTCTTTGACGACCACGGCAATCACTCCTCCTTCTACTCTTCCTGCTATACGATAATCAATCAAATAGAGGAAAAGGGCTTTGACCTTTCCAAGATAAACATCGGCTTGCCCTTCTACTCCCGCCCGGAAAACGCCGATTCCTTCTGGGGCAACTACTTCGACGTAGCCGAGGAGCTGGGCAGGTGGGATAACGCCTATTATTACGAAAATTACACCACTCTGGACGGCGAGCAGGGCGCGGGCAACACCTGGTTCAACGGCAGGGGAATGATCTACGACAAGACGTGTTACGCCGCCGATTGCGGCGCGGGCGGAGTGATGATTTGGCATATCGGCACAGACTCCACCGTTGAAGGGTACCGCCTTATGGACGAAATAGCAAGCGCGGTCAATTCCAGGAAGTAACATGTACGAGGACGACGACGAGGAAGAATACGAGGAAGCTCCGCGCGCGGAGAAGATCCCCGCGGAAAAGCGGATAAAGGACGTGGAAGAGAACTTCTACGCCCGCCTTTCCTGCGCCCGCTTCAAGTACGTTCCCGCCCGCCCGGGGCTTAAATCGTGGACGTTCTTCGCCGTATATGCGGTGCTGTGGTTCATCCTGGCGGTGGTGTATATCTACACTTCCGTGTCCTATAAGAACGTGTGGATAATCATCTTCGGCTTGCTCTTTTTGGCGGGCATGGCGTTCGGCGCGGTGTTCATCATCCGCGGCGTGGTGTTTTATTATTACGATATGTATGTGTGCAGGGTGGGGGATAAGGTGGTGAACATCCTATTTTCCCATTGGAACAAGGACGTCACCATATACTTTTCTCACGACAAAATTTTGCGCGCAAGGAAGGGCAGTGTGGAAGAGAGGAATGAGTACGCCTATCAATATGTGGGCACTCACTTACTCTTCAATAAGTTTAAGGCGGAAGCCAAATATGTGCCCAACACGGAGGAAACGATAGCCGCCCTCTCCAGCGACGGCGGTACGGCGCGATTGCGCGTGGAGGGGGATATGCCCGCAAGCATAACGTATGCTCCGCCGCCCTCGCTGAGGAGCGAATTCGGCGCGATAAAGTATTTAAAGCTGATAGATATGACCGCCGAGCAGATGCCGCCCCTGCCCGAATGCCTGGTACGAGAGTGCAAGCGGCTGGGATATAAGCTTCCCGACTTAGCGCGCACGGACGAGGGCGGGAAGGAAGAAGAACGCGCAAGGCAGGAGAGAAATGAGAAAAAGCGGGCGCAAAGGCAAGCCGCAAAAAAGCGCGGGAGCGCCAAGCACAAGAGCGAAAAGCGCAGCGATAAAGACGGCGGCTACGAGGACGACGATGACGAAGACTGACGCATGGCGGAGAGGTAATACCCCTCCGCTTTTTGCAATAAGGCGGAAGAATCCGCTTTGCCGTCCATATTTATGCGGCGGATATAAAAGCAGGAATCGGGCTGATTAAAGGTGACCTTGCTCACCCCTTCGTTGCAGGTAAAGGTGAGGGTGTAGCCCAAGTTTTTCAATACCTGCTCTGCAATTTTAGTGTATTTTCCGAAGGGATAGGCAAATGTGGTCATGGAATAGCCGCATTCGCTTTTTATCTTTTCGTGCAGGCGGGAGAAGTCGTTAAAGAGCGCGCGCTCGTATTCCGCATCGCTCTCACCGGGCAGCTTTCCTATCCCGAAGCGCGGGGAATATTTGTGCATGTTGTAGGTGTGATTTCCTATCTCTATCCTGCCGCTTTTGAGCAGGGCGCGGATGTTGCTCCAAGTTAGGTGCGAGTAGTTGGGATTGTCGCAATCGCCGCTTTCCGCGGAGAAGGCGGAAAACGCGCCTATCACGTTTATCACCGCGCAGGCGCCGTGCTTTTCCAAAAGAGGCAGGGCGTAGAAGGCGTTGTTGTAGTGCCCGTCGTCAAAGGTGAGGATGAGCGGCTTTTTGGGGAGCGTACCCTGCCCGCGAGCATACGCCGCCACTTCGCAGGGCAGTACGAATTCATATCCCGCCCTCTTAAAACCGATGATGTCTTCTTCCAGCCTTGCGGGGGATACGATATACTCCCCCTGCCTTGATTTGAGCACCCCGTGATACATCAGCGCCGTTACTATGCGCGCATCTTCCTCCGCCGCCGCTTGCGGAACCGCCGCAAGACAAGCGCAGCACAATAATGCGGCACAGATGGTGAACGTGAATAATTTGTTTTGCCTCATAAGGATAGTATGGGGAAAAGAATATGATTTTTTCAGGGCGCAAAGTATTTGTTTGCGCAGCGTTAGCGCCCTGAAAAAATCGTGATATTTTTTACCTTCATATACTAAATTCTAATACGCCGCTTTTATCAGAAGGTAAAAAGTGATATTTTTTGGCAGATATACTATTCTCCATGAACAACTATCCGTGTGCCAAAAAGTGAAATGCGCCATCAAACCGCCAAGGCGACGAGAGGGCGCGTGATATTTTTGGAGATACTGTTTGCCGCAAGCGACAAACGCTCTCCAAAAGTTGCGGCTCCGCAAAGCGGGTTTATAACTACTTTTTCTTATTGCGAAAGTTATCATTACTATCATTCTTAGATTTAATAGTAAAGCGGCGTATTTATCTAAAATAAAAATTCAATGCGCCTGCGGCACCGCAACTTTTGCGCGGCGTTGCTCGCAACAGTACGCGCTTCAAATAGTTGCGCTTGCCCTGCTTTGCCGAGTATCGATAGTTTATATGCGGAAAGATTAGTGACGTATCGGGTATCGTTTCTATATCTGTCGCCGCGCAAAGAGATTTGCGGGCAAATCTCCACGCGCCCTTATATCTCCCCAAACAAATAGTTTATTGTGCTAGAATGATAACTTTCGCAATAAGACCAACCAAGTGTAAATGCGCCTGCGGCACCTTAACTTTTGGACAGCGCCGCTTGCGGCTGTATGTCCAAAAATATCACGCGCCCTCTCGTCGCTCCGCGGTTTGAGGGCGCATATCACTTTTGGCGTGTGATAAAGTGTTGCGAAGAGAAAAAGCTTTGCGCTCACCTTAAGGTCGTTTCAAGGATTTATAGTTTGGCAAGCCAAAAATATCACTTTTTTGGGGTGGATAAAGCGCGCTTATTTTTCATCTTTTATCCCCAAAAAAATATCACGATTTTTGCGCCGACATAAATTTCGCTATTCGTTCTCTGTCGGCGCAAAAATCATGCTTGACATCCTCCCCTCAAATACTATATTATATATTCTATAGGAGGATAAATTATGAACGAATATTTTTCCGATTTGATCAAAAATACGGATAAGCTCGTGCTCGCCTTAAAGGCGCTGGAAGCGGGGCACAATTTTTCCACCATAAAGTATAAGCTGAACAAGGAGGCGGGCAAGATAGCCGATCTCATCACGTCCTGCCGCCGCAGCATTCAATTTTTGAAGGACGACGACGCTTTTTCACATATGAAGGGGCTATTGGACGATTATGCCGACCTTTTAAAGAGCTATCACGATAACGTGAGCGTGACGGGCGGGCTGTGCTCTTCCGATAAGTACCGCATAAAGCGCGCCTTTCTCATCTCACTGATAGACGAAATAGGGAATTACAAGGAAAAACTCCTCGCCTGCGCTCCCGCGGGCGGTGCGGGCAAAGATATAAAATAAGCAAGTTTGCAGGGGAGAAATAGGGTAACAAAACGGAGGATAAGATGAAAGACAAGGAAGTTGTTATCAACGAAAGGATTCCCGCCAAGGAAAAGGTGTGTTACGGTATAGGCGGCCTTATGGACGGCGGCGGCGTTTCGCTCATGTCGTGCATAATGCTCAAATACATGACCACCATGGGCGTGGCGATGGCGGTGGCTTCCACCATAATGACGGTGGCAAAGCTGTGGGACGCCATAACCGACCCGCTCATGGGCTTTATAAGCGACAACACCCGCTCCAAATGGGGCAGAAGAAAGCCTTATATGTTCATAGGCGGCGTGGGAGTCATTCTAACGCTTTTGATAATGTTCATGCCCGTGCGCAGCTGGGGCATGTCGATAGGCGGCTTTACCGCGTTTATACTCATAATGTATTTGGTGTGGAACACCGTTTCCACCATCTCGCAGGTGCCCTATTGCTCCATGTCCAGCGACATCTCCCCTTCGTTTAAGGAGAGGAACAACGCCAACACCGTTAAGCTCATCTTCACCTCGATAGCTTCCGGTTTGGCTTACGCGCTGCCCCTGCTGCTCATCGAAGCGCTCATCAGCGAAGACGGCTATCTGTTCATGCCCAACATCTCCGATACCACCTTCTGGCTGTGCATCGCGCTCATCTTCGGCATACTCTTCGGCGGCGGACTCATCCTCTGCGCCGTGGTGGTCAAGGAGAGGGTGACCGTCAAGACTCCCAAGGAAAAGTTCAACGCCAAGCAGTTCGTAAAGAACTATGCCGAACCTTACAAGAACCGCTCCTACCGCTGGCACATCGGCATGTATTGCGCGGCGTTCACCTGCATGGATATGCTCTCCGCGCTCGCCGTCTACTATGCCACGGACGTGTGGCACGGGCAAAAACTTTTCGGCATGGATATGTCCTCGCTCTTTATAATCGCGCCTCTTATGATAGCGGCGGTGTGTATGTTCCCCGTGTGCAGAATTTTGATGGATAAAAAGTCCAAGCAATTCGTGTTCAGGATGGGCTTGCCTTTTTACATAATCGGCGGCATAATGTTCGCCGTGATGGATCCTTCCTGGACGCCTCCCATCCTCGTGCCCATAATGGCGCTCATGATGGGCCTTGGCTTCGGCGGAGCGCAGATGATCCCCTGGATGATCTTCCCCGATACGATCGACGTCGCCGAGCTCGCCACCGGCAAGCGCCCCACCGGCACATACAGCGGCATGATGACGCTGGCAAGAAAGGTGTCCGGCGCGTTCGGCGTGGGCCTTGTGGGCTGGATAATCAACGGCGCCGGATACAGGGAGAACACCACGGGCGACGCTTCCATCTACATCGACCAGCCGGAATCCGCTCTTTTGGCGATAAAGCTGGTTATGGGCATCGCCGTGGCGGTACTTATAGCTTTCGCCTTCTTCTCGTCCTTCCGCTATAAGGTGACAAATAAAAAGCTTGCGCGCATCAAGTACTTCAACGAAAAGGTGGAGCGCGGCGAATACGACACCCTCACGGAAGAAGAAAAGCTCGAGCGCATTCAGCTCATCAATCAGCTCGCCTTCAAGTATGACGAAGAGTACGACAAGTCCGTCGTCTACCGCAACAACCGCCCCGGCGAACTTGCGGAAGAGTTCTTGGGCGAGGGCGCTACCTCCGCAATGGGCGACATAGCGGAAGGTGAGGAAGTGCTGAGCGAACGCGAAGCCGAGGGCAAGGAAGATTCCTCTAAGACGGAATAAGACCTTGTATGAATAGGAGGGGAATATGAAAAAGGCAAAAAAAGCGCCGGATTGCGCTCCGGGGGACTATGTACCGGTCAAGGAGAGATTCTTTTACGGCATAGGCGACTTCTTCGGCGGCGGTCAATCCACCATGCTCTCGCTCATTTTGCTGCCTTATTACACGAGCATTTTGGGCATAAAGGCGAGCCTTGCGGGCATCCCCATTGCGCTCGCCAAAATTTGGGACGCGATCTCCGATCCCCTCATGGGCAACATCTCGGATAACACCCGTTCCAAGTGGGGCAGGCGGCGCCCTTACATAATCTTGGGCGGCGCGCTCGTGCTGCCGGCGCTGCTGTTCTTGCTCGCCCCCTGGCCGTGGGGCGGAGAGGGCAGCACTAACGGGCAGCAGATAGCCATGACTGCTTTAACGAGCATAGCTTACATCCTGTATTGCACCGTGTCCACTATCTCGCAGGTGCCGTATGCCGCCATGAGTTCGGAAATTTCCTCCGACTACAAGCAGCGCAACTATGCCAACACCTTCAAGCTCGTCACGGATATGGCGGCGGCGGGACTGTGCTATCTCGTCCCCGCGATATTGTGGGATCAGCTCGAGGGCGGCAATATCGACAGGATAACCTTCTGGCTGGTGGTATCGTTCTTGTTCGGCATTTTATTCTCCGGCACGCTCATTTTAAGCGCGGTGAAGATGAAAGAGCGCACCCCTCTGCCCGCGGGCAAGGTGAAGTTTTCCTTCAAATCTTACGCCACTCCGCTCAAGATCCGCTCCTTTCGCCTGCACCTTATCATGTACGTCATGTCCTTCCTCACGATGGACCTCATCACCGCTTTGGCTATCTACTATTGCGACGATGTACTTGCGGGCGTGACCTTTAATATCTTCGGCAAGACCATGGAGATGAGCTCGCTCTTCGTGATCGCGCCCATGATGGTGCTTGCGGCGGTTTCCGTGCCCATCTACTATTACTTCATGAGGAAAAAGAGCAAGCAGTTCGCCTTTCGTTTGGGTATGCCTTTATATATTCTAGGCGCCGTCCTGCTCGCCGTATATCAAAAGAGCTGGAGCCCTTGGCTCGTGCCCGTGTTCGCCATAATCATGGGCTTGGGCTTCGGCGGCACGCAGATGATGCCCTGGCTCATCTTCCCCGATACGATAGACGTCGCCGAATTAAAGCTGGGCAAGCGCGATACGGGCACTTTTTCCGGACTTATGACATTCTCGCGCAAGATATGCACCGCCCTGGCGATAGCCGTTGTGGGCTGGACGCTGGGCGCGGCGGGCTATATCGAGCACACGGATACGCAGGTGGTGGAATCTCAGCCGGAATCCGCTCTGCTCGCCATAAGGATATTGCTGGGCGTGGGCGTTGCGGTGTTCATCGGCGCGGCTTTCGTGGCGGCGTGGTATTATAAGATCACCGATAAAAAGCTCGAGCGCGTGCGCTACTTCCTCGAAAAGCACCGCGCGGGCGAGGACGCCGCCCTTACGGAAGAAGAAGTCGCCGAGCGCGACGAGCTGGTTGCAACCCTCGCGGGCGGTAAGGCGGAGTACGAAGAGGGCGGCGACGATGAGCCGCACGGCGAAGGCTTGGAAGGCGCGGTGGAGGACATCGCCGAGAACAAGGAAGAGCAGCTTCTCTCCGAGCGGGCGCAAGAAGGGGAGAAAAAAGAGGAATAACTCGAAAAATATCGCTTTTTACCGATTTTTGACAGTTAAAGTCGCGTAAAAGCAGTATAATATAAAAGGTGAATTATGAAAATTTTTGAAGAAACTTACGGCAAATACGGCAAAGTGCTCTCCATGACGGCGGGCGGTATCAAGATAAGCGTTACCACGGAAATAGGTCCGCGCGTCATCTTTTACGGCAAGGAGGGCGGTGAGAACATCCTCTTTGAAGATCTTGGCGACGAGGTAAACAAGCCGGAAGAGCTTATGGATCCCGTGCTCAAGGGCAGCGGCGGCTGGCACATCTACGGCGGTCACAGGCTGTGGAAATCCCCCGAATATATGGACACCTACTACCCGGACAACGCGCCCGTAAAGGTGGAGAAGATAAGCGGCGGCGCCGTGTTCACCTCTCCCGTAGAGCTCACCACCAAGCTGGAAAAGAGCATGAAGATAACCATGAACGAGCGCGGCGACGTCACCCTGGAGCACAAGTTTGTCAACAGGGGAGAGGAAGAGACGACTCCCATAGCCATGTGGGCGCTCACCGTCATGGACGGCGGAGCGGAGGCGCACTTGCCCCTCGACACTTCCGACACGGCATTTTTGCCCAACCGCAACATTGTGCATTGGTGCTATAACGAAGTAAGCGATCCCCGCCTAACGGTGAAGGACGACGACATCACCATCCGCTTCGATAAGACCATCCCCCACGCCCTAAAGGTGGGCACCATGAACACGCTGGGATATGTGTATTCTTACACCAAGGCGGGAAAATTCACCATAAAACTGCCCAAGGCGGAGGGGGTATATCCCGACTTTTCTTGCAATGTGGAAAGCTATACGTATAACTTGTTTACAGAGATAGAAACGCTCTCCCCGCTGTTCACGCTTAAACCGGGCGAAGAGCACACTCACACGGAGGTGTGGACGCTAGAATGAAAAAACGCCTGCTCGCAATAGCTCTCGCCGTCGCGGCGATCTTCGCCGCGGCAAGCTTTTTTGCGGGCTGCGATTTCGTGGGCACCGTGCCCGATTATTACTACTCCTATAACGCCGACCTCACGCAGGAGGCGGGGCGCGAGCTTTACGACAAGTACAACGGCAGCGCCGTATATGTCGAAGTCACCCGTTACGAGAGGGATGTCGTGGTGGGGTACCGCCAATTTTACTTCAACTCCTCCGCCGTATACGTCACCGAGGACGGCTGGGCGGCGCTGCCCGCGGCGGGCTTTGTGCAGTCGGAATATTACCGCACGGTGGACAGGTATTCGGTGAACGTCATCTACTTCACGGAAGAGGGCGGCACAACCGTTCAGCACGAGCAGAGGTTTTATTTTTACGAAAACACCTATAACGGGCAGCTTGCGCCCATAGAAGGCAATATATTTGTGGATGAAGAATACGGCGTCGCTTTGGTCAAACTGCCTATAGAGGGGCGGGACGAGAGCAAATATATCCCCGTGCTCGGCAACGAGGGGATAGCTTCCTTGGGTGAAAGGCTTTGGCTGTTTTCCGCCATGCCGGACATGCAGGGCGCGCAGGGCGGGGGGCTCATCTCCGGCGCGCTCCTTTCCGATTCGGATGTGCGCATAAACACTCAAAGTTACGCCGCCGATTATGTCACGACCCGTTCGCGCGCGGAATATATGCTGGACGGCAGATTCCACAAGGCGGATTTGGGCGGCATGGCGGTGAACGCCTCCGGTCAGCCGGTGGGGCTGGTGTTTTCCCGCATCTATTCCGATTCGGGGAGCACCCAGCATGACGATATATACGGCAAGGCGTGCATGGCGGACATCTCGCACATAGCCGATTTGCTCGAACGAGCGGGAGGAGAGTATGCGCAATAAAAAATTTATATTCGTAACTGCGGCGCTCTGCGCTTTGATAATCGCCGTATCGCTCGCCGGGTGCACCTTTTCTTCCGATAGGGAACCGGGCGTTTTGACCCCGCAATTTTCGGACGACACCTCCACGGGCGCGCTCGTGGCGGCTAACAATATGCCCGCGGCGCTGCGCGTGTTCTGCTCTTCGGGCGGCTCTTCTACCAGCGCGAGCGGCTTTTACGTCAATTCCCAAGGCTACGCCGTCACCAACGCCCATGCCGTCAATTACGACCTCGACGCCAACATCACCGTGGAGGACGTCAACGGCAATCAGATGCGCGCGAGCGTGGTCGCCGTCGCCGCGGAAATAGACATCGCCATCCTCAAAGTGACCGTGTTCGCCGAGCAAAGTTACATGACCTTTGCCTCTTCTTCCGACGTGAACAATATCTATCCCGGCGACACCGCCTACATGATAGGCAACCCCTCCAACCTGGGGCTGAGCATCGCCTCTGTCACCATCTCCGCCTTAAACCGCTATGTAAAGGAAGAAGATAACCCGGAAGGCGGACTCTACTCCATCATCCTCGACGCCAACATAAACCACGGCAACTCCGGCGGACCCCTCCTCAACAAGAACGGCTACGTCGTCGGCATCATCTACGCCCGCATGGAAAACACCTCCTCTTCCTCCGGCCAAGCCGATGATATCTACGGCTTGGGCTGCGCCGTGCCGGCGGATGATGTCACAGCCTTTCTCACCTCTAATGGTATTAGTTTTTCAAAAATTTAGAAGTTCTAAATTTTTGAGCGAGGGCGCCGCATATAAGCACCCTTCTGCGTTGTCAAGGCACAAAAATCGAAAAATCACGTACAAGGAGTACGCTCATTTCCGATTTTTGTACCTTTCCTAGCATAAGGGCACTTCTCTGCGGTGCTTTCGTGGCGCGGCGTTAAAGCGGATATAAATTAAATTTTTGA
>CALWKO010000030.1 GCA_944381275.1 uncultured Clostridia bacterium
ATGACTGGGGTTAAGTCGTAACAAGGTAGCCGTATCGGAAGGTGCGGCTGGATCACCTCCTTTTAAGGAGTAGCTTTATAGCTACATCTAGTCGAGGCTGCAAGCAATTGCAGTCACTCAAGGGGCAACCCAAGAGTATAAATTAAACCCGCTTTTGGAAAAAACGCTTCCTGCCTTTTTGTTTGGTATAAATCTTTGAAACACAACCTGAAATTCGGGTTGTGTTTTTTTGTTTTGGCGAAATATAAAAAGGATAAAAGGTCTAAGAGTTTACAACTCTTCGGACCTTTTTACATTTCGCCAACCTAGGGGACACCCCGCCATTCGCTCCGCTTGAGCCGCGGTTTCCCCTCTTTTTGCGGCACGCTTGGGCAGGGTAGCGAACTTGCCGTTAGTCGCAAAAATTCACCCTTTCCGTCCCATCGCTCCGCTCGGGCGAGAGGCAGTCGCCTCTCTCAAGGTTACGCTTGCCAAAAGTGCGATTTTGGCGCGCTTTATTGCACTACTTTATCACTTCGCAAGGGCTTTTATCATAAGAGCGTAAGTTGGTTTCTTCGCACCTGCGCAAGCTCCGCCTTGCTCACGCACGGCTCCGCGAGAGGGCAAGCCTCTCTAATGGTAACGCTTGGCTTTTGTCGCGCTTTATTGCACTTCTTTATATCTTCGCAGTTGCTTTTTACATTAAAGCGCAAGATGTTTCTTCGCAATCTTATGAGGTAGAAAGAATACTTCGCAATAAGACCAAACAAGTGTAAATGCGCCTGCGGCACCTTCGCCCTCGAACAGCGCCGCTCGCGGCTGTATGTTCGAGGATACTTGCGCTCCCTGACTTTATCGAGTATTGGTAGATTTTAAGAGGAAGGCTAATTACTTGGTCGAGTATCGTTGCACATCTCTGCGCCGCGCAAAGAGATTTGCAGGGCAAATCTCCGTCCGCCCTCTCGTCGCCTTGGCGGTTTGAGGGCGGATTTCGTCCATTCTCGAATGAGAATGGATTTCGCCTTTTCGGGGAAAGAATAGTGTTGATTATGAATAAACATATCCCCGAAAAGATTTCGCGATTTTTTCAAGGCGCTTGCGCTTGCTTTTTGATAATAGCGCCTTGAAAAAATCATATTCTAATGCGCCTGCGGCACCTTCGCCCTCGAACAGCGCCGCTTGCGGCTGTATGTCCAAAAATATCACTTTTTGCCTTCTGGTAAAAGCGGCGTATTAAAATTTAGTATATGAAGGTAAAAAAATCATATTCTTGTTTCTATAACTTATTCCGCAGCATGTCGTCCGCGCTTACGTCAAATATGTCGCAGATGAGCAAAAGAGTGTCGTAATCGGGTTGATTGCGCCCGATTTCCCAACCGGAAACTGCGTTTTTGGTCATATTTAGTTTTTGGGCAAGTTCGCGCTGGAGCATTCCGGATTCTTTTCTTAACGTTTTTAGATTATCTGCGAAAAAATTCATAAGCAAATATTATATTAACATAGAACACGAATTGTGTGCTTGACAGAACACGATTCGTGTGCTATAATGCGATTAGCATTAAAAAATGCTTTTAAGGAGGATAATTATGACAGACATCGATCAGCCTGCAGTGCAGGACAATGCGGAGAGCAAGGCAAGTGAAAATGAAGATCTCTTTGCTCAAGAAGAAGCGAGTGCGGTAAAGCCTGTGCAGCCCGCAAGCTCCGGTGAAGCTAAGGGATTGGGCGCCGTATTGTTGCTGATGGCTGTGGCTTTGGGCTTATTCGTCTTTGCCGTCATCGCGGCATTTAAGTTCAACGTTGTGAACACGATAATTGCAGGTTCCGATTTTCTTGTGACGGGCGAACAGATTATCAGCGGCGTTCTTCCCGCGGATGAATGCTTGAGCACCATCACCGCCACGCTGATAATTAGCGTCGTTTGCGCAATAGTGGGCGCGGCGCTTACGTTTATCACCTTGTTTGCAAGCGTAAACGGCAAAAAGACGGGCGCATTTATACATATAATCAATTTCATTTTGGCGCTTGTGGGACTCGTTTGCGCCTTTATGGTGCACTCCAATTCCGAATACAAGTGGGGCTATGCCGGCAACTTGGGCATCACGCTGGTGATAGTTTTTGCCGTGATAGCAGTCCTCTCCGTGTTGATGATTCTCTCTTCTAGTGAAAAGAAAATACACCTCACCGCATTCGGCAAGAAGATAACCGTGATCGTCGCGGTTGTGGTAGTCATTGCGCTGGTGCTTGGCATATCCATTCCCGTAAGTCTTACCCGCTCGTCCGCGACCAACGCCGGCAATGTGGCAAGGGTTGAATACGGCGACGACTATTACACCATCGAGGGCGTCTTGGGTACGCCTTACGAAAGCGACGATACGTCGGATATGCTCGTTTGGTTTGACAAGGACACAATGGAGAGATATGAGCAGCTGTCAAGCGACAGGCTTTCCGCACAGGTGAATATAGAAGATTTGACCGAGCAAATTGAGGCAGAAGAAGACGCCGCCAAAGCAGAAGAGCTGAACAAGCAATTGGCTGAAGAGCAGGATAACCTCGCCAAGGCGGAAGAGGAGATAGCCGCCCTGCCGGAAAGCGCCGCCGCAAGCACTGTGATCTTTATGGAAGACGGCTCGGCTGTGGGGATTGCTCTCGACGCGAATGTGAACAGCGAGGAAGAAAAGAGCGCGTCCTCCACCGTCATCAAGCGCGTATATGTGACCGACAGCGTGAATAAAACGTGCGTGGTCTTGTATGAGCTGACTTGCACGGACGGGAGCATGTATTTGATGGAGAGCCACGGCACATACGAAAGGTCGGGCAGCGCTTACAACGTGACGTTCACCAACGTCTTGGGCAAGAGCAATACCGTTATGAAATTGGCTGTGGCATTTTGATATAATTCCCTGACATAAATACGGACGGCGAAAACTTTCGCCGTCCGTATTTTATTATTGGATGTTATAGAAGTATGGCGTTCTATCTTTCGTAGATATTGCCGCCGAGGGAGTCTATCGCCACGATTGCGGGGAAGTCCTTGACCGTGATGCGGCGGATGGCTTCCGTGCCCAAATCGGAATAGCACAGCACTTCCGCTTTGGTCACGCAGGCGGAGTACGTCGCGCCCGCGCCGCCTATGGCGGCAAAGTACACGCCGCCGTTGCGCTTAATTGCCTGCACGCACTCTAGCGAGCGCTTGCCTTTGCCTATCTGCGCGGCAAGCCCCGTATCGAACATATACGGCGTATATTTATCCATCCTGCCGGAGGTGGTGGGTCCGCAGCTGCCCAGCACCTGTCCCGGCTTTGCGGGGCAGGGGCCCATGAAGTATATGGTTTCGCCCGCGTAATTTATATCCGGCTTGCCCGCCTTTATGCTTTCAAAAAGGCGCTTGTGACCAGCGTCGCGGAATACGAGCATATCGCCGGAGATGAGCACGCTTTCACCCACGCGCAGGCTTTTTGCAACTTCTTTATTGAGCGGAAGGGTTATTTTTTTCATAGTTCACCTATACTTCAAAACTTGCCGCCCTGGAGCAGTGGCAGAGCATATTCACCGCCACGGGCAGGGAGGAGATGTGAGTGGGGTATTTTTCGATGAACACGCCGAGGGCGGTCGTCTTGCCGCCAAAGCCCTGCGCGCCCACGCCCAGCTTGTTAATTTCATTCAAAAGATATTCTTCCAGCTTATCAAGTTCGGGGTCGGGATTGTGAGAGCCTAGCTTTCTGAAAAGCGCGTGCTTGGAAAGTTCGCACGCTTTTTCCAGCGTGCCGCCCAAGCCCACGCCCACAATGACGGGCGGGCAGGGGTTGGAGCCGGCTATTGCCACGCTCTCGATGATAAGGCGCTTTGCCTCCTCCATGCCCTGCGCGGGGTTAAGCATATATACCTTCGACATATTCTCGCTGCCAAAGCCTTTCAGCATTATCTCAACGCGGATCTTGTCCCCGCTCACGATGCGAGTGTGGATGACGGCGGGGGCGTTGTCGCCCGTATTTACGCGCGTTACGGGGTCGAGTACGGATTTACGCAGCGTCTTATACCCGCGGCGCACGCCGTTGTTCACCGCCTCGTATATGTCGCCGTTCAGCTTCAGCTCCCGCCCTACGTATAGGAAAACCACCGCCATGCCCGTATCTTGGCACACGGGAAAGCCGCGCTTTGCGGCGATCTCCGCATTTTCGCACATCACGTCCAGCGCGAAGCGCGCGGTGGGGTTGTCTTCCTTCTCCCGCGCCTTTTGCAGGGCGGCAAGGCAGGAAGATTCCATGTTGCAGGCGATGTCCTCTATCGCCTCGGCAATCTTTTGTTCCAACAAGTTTAAGTCGGCAATTTTCATAGCTGCTCCCGAATATGTAGTGCTTTACAAGTATTATACCACGAATTTTGTTGTAAAAACAATGTTTTTATGGTACAATCTATTGCGAGGCTTATATGAAGATTTGTACGCTGTCCAGCGGCAGCAAAGGTAACTGCACATACATAGAAAGCGGCTCTACAGCCGTGCTGATAGACCAGGGGCTTTCCTTGCGTGAGTTGGAAAAGCGCGCACAGGGCGTGGGGCTCGACCTTTCCAAAGTGAGAATGGTGGCAGTAACGCACGAACACACCGACCACATCAAGGGAGTGCAGGCGTTTTGCGACAAGTATGGGGTGAAGGCGTTCATCTCGCCCATCTCCGCCGCCAATGCGTACGCCAAATACGCAGTTACCTCGTGCGAGCTGTCCGTCCCCTTTGACGGAGGCATAAGCGCGGGGGATATGTTCCTCACTCCCTTCCGCGTGCACCACGACGCGGCGTACACCGTGGGCTACCAGGTGGAGGACGGCAAAAAAACGCTGTGCATCGCCACCGATCTGGGGTACGTCACGGCGAGCGCAGGCAAGAGGATGTGCAATGCCGACGCCGTGATATTGGAGAGCAATCACGATAAATTCATGCTCGAACACGGCAAATATCCCTATCCGCTCAAAGTGCGCATAGCGGGCAAAAACGGGCATTTGAGCAACGACGACGCCGCAAGCGTGGGCGTAAAGCTGGTGCAGGCGGGGGTAAAACAACTCGTTCTTGCGCACCTTTCGCAGGACAACAACACGCCGCAGACGGCATATAACACGGTGATTTCCGCCATGACGGCGGCGCATATAAGGCCGGGCAAGGACGTGGCGGTGACCGTTGCGAGCCAATTCGAACCTTCCTTATTGACGGAGATAATATGAGCAAAAAGCGCAGGCAAAACGAAATAAACAAGCCCCTTGAAAATACCTTTGGGGTGTACGACGGTTCGGCGGTATTCATCGGCGCGTATATCGTCATGCTGCTTTTGCAATTCTTGTTTTACATAGTGCTCACCATAACAAAAGTGCCCATCGGCGACGCGGAGAACGCCTTCGACGGTACGGTGGCGTACGCCTGCATAACGGTGGTTATAAACGAGCTTGCGTTTTTGATAGCCCCCTTCCTCTATTCCAAGATAAAGAGCAGGAAGGTATATTTGGGCAGCGGACTTGCGGAAAAAGTAAAGGCGAAATACCTCGCCCTGGCGGCTGTAGTGGGGGTGGTGACGCTCTTTGCGTTCGCGCCCGCTGCGACCGTGATAAATTCAGGGTTTTCCGCGCTCGGCTTCAGCGGTTCTGCGGCGCCCAGCGCAAAGACGGCGGGCGAACTTGTGGCATATATATTCATAAGCGGACTTCTGCCGGGATTTTGTGAAGAATTCCTCTTCCGCGGGCACGTGGCAAGGGGCTTTTCCGCCAAAGGTTACCTCTTCGGCGTGCTGGCAAGTTCCGCGCTATTTGCGGTAATGCACGGCTCGCCCGTGCAGCTCGTGTACCAATTCTTCCTGGGCGCGGTGTGCAGCCTGCTGCTCGTGTTCACGCGCAGTTTGTGGACGAGCGTCATCGCCCACGTCATCTCCAATCTTGCGGTGCTGTTTTTCGATTACGGAATGACCTCTGCCGGCGTGGACTACGTCACCATAACGGGCACCACGGCGGGCATAATGGTCGGCGTGACCGTTGTGGGTGTGGCGGCGCTTGTCGGCTTGATGTATCTAATATATCGTATGGTTATAAAAGAGAGGGGCTTGCAGGAGGAAGTCAGGGCGATCAAGGGCGCGAATCCCAAGGCATGGAATGCCCGCCTTTCGCTGATTGCGGAAAATGAAGAAACGCGCGCCAAGCGCAGGGAAGAGCAGGCGTTCAGGGCTTCGCAAATTCAAAACGCCGCCACTCCGGAAGTGAGGGAGATGCTCATGCAGCGTTACGAAAGCGAGGATAAAAAGACTTCTAAAACGGATAGCCGCGCGCTCATGTTCTGCTTTGCATTCCCCGTGGTGATATTCGTGCTCAACACCATCTTGGGGTTCGTGGGATAATGCTTGCCGTCAGCGTGCTCTGCGTGGGCAAGATCAAGGAAGATTATTTAAGGGCGGGAATAGCCGAGTATGCAAAGCGGCTCTCCCGCTTTTGCAAATTCACCGTCACCGAAGTGGAGGAAGAACAACTCTCATCCGAGAGCGAAAACGACATTCTGCGCGTTAAAACGCGCGAGGGGCAGCGCCTTTTGAAGCATATGAACGGGCACGTCATCGCCCTTTGCATAGACGGTAAAAACCTCTCCAGCCCAGAACTTTCCCGTTATATCACATCGCTTCCTTCTTATGGCGTGAGCAAGATAACTTTTGTGATAGGCGGCTCTTACGGACTTTCCGACGAGGTGGTCGCCCGCAGCGATTTTCGCCTTTCCTTCGGCAAAAACACCTACCCCCATCAGCTTATGCGCCTTATCCTCACCGAGCAGATCTACCGCGCGTTCATGATAGCCGGGGGAGGGGTGTATCATAAGTGATGATTTTTGAGGGTCGCAATAGAATTATTGCGAGCGTTAGCGACCCTCAAAAATCGTGAGATTTTTTTGGGGATAAAAGATAAAAAATAAGCGCGCTATATCTACCCCAAAAAAGTGATATTTTTGGCTAGCCAAATAATAAAGCCTTGAAGTGACCGAAAGGGAGCGCAAGGCTTCTTCTCTTCGCAACACTTTATCACACGCCAAAAGTGAAATGCGCCCTCAAACCGCAGAGCGACGAGAGGGCACGTGATATTTTTGGAGATACTGTTTACCGCGAGCGGTAAACGCTCTCCAAAAGTTGCGGCTCCGCAAGCGGATTAACACTTGTTTGGTTTTGTTGCGAAAGTAATCACTCCGCCACTTTTGGATGTAATAATAAAGCGGTATATTTATCAAATACTTTAATGCGCCTGCGGCACCTTCGTCCTCGAACAGCGCCACTCGCGGCTGTATGTTCTTCGAATTGTTGCGCTCCCTGACTTTATAGGGTATCGCTATTTTTTATAAGGAAAACTGATTGCTTGGTCGAGGATTGTTGCACATCTTTACGCCGCGCAAACAAATACTTTGCGCCTTGAAAAAATCATATTCCAATGCGCCTGCGGCACCGCAACTTTTGCGCGGCGTTGCTTGCAACTGTACGTGCAAAAATATCACGCGCCCTCTCGTCGCCTTGGCGGTTTGAGGGCGCATTTCACTTTTTGGCACACGAAGAGTTGTTCACGGAGAATTGTCTATCTGCCAAAAAATATCACTTTTTACCTTCTGATAAAAGCGGCGTATTTATTTTTAGTATATGAAGGTAAAAAATATCACGATTTTTATGGGGCGCTAACGCTCGCAATTAGACAATTGCGCCCCTTAAAAATCATTTTCCATTCCTTCCGCATATTATGAACCATGGTATTTTCTTGGTCGGATTACATGCAAAAGCTGGAAGTTTTGCGCGGGCAGGGCGCAAGGGTGTTTGTGGTGGGCTACAGCGTGCTCGGGCGGCCGATATACGGCGTTTTCAAGGGCAGTTTTTCGGGCGGGCAGGTGCTCCTGCAAGCGGCGATGCACGCGCGTGAAGGGGTGACCACTCCCGTCGTTTTGAGCATGATGGAAAACTACTTAGGCGAGGCGGGAGTGTGGTGCCTGCCCATGGTCAACCCGGACGGAGTATTGCTGGCAAATGAGGGCATATCGAGCGTGGATGACGAGGAAAAACGCGCCTATGTGCTCGATATTAACGGCGGAAGCGAGGATTTTTCCCTGTGGAAGGCGAACATTAACGCGGTGGATCTCAACGTGAATTTTCCCGCAAAATGGGGCACGGGCGGGCAGAACGTGACCTATCCCGCGCCCGGAAACTACATAGGCGAATATCCGCTCGATCAGCCGGAGAGCAGGGCGCTTGCCGACTTTACGCTGAAAATTCAGCCGCGGATAACTTTGAGTTATCACGCCAAGGGCGAGGTCATCTACAAGGGTTTTGAATGCGCGGACCCTTATCCCGAGCTGGCGCAGAGCTTGGGCGAGAGCACGGGGTACGGTGTGTTTACCTCGGGCGGCAGTGCGGGCGGATACAAGGATTGGTTTGTGACTACCACGTACTTGCCGGGGGTCACGGTGGAAGTGGGGGAGAGCGCGGCAAGTTACCGCGAACTGTACGCGCAGGCGGGCGATATTTACGCGCGCAACGCGCAAGTGCTTGACATTTGCGCCCGATTTGTGCAAGATATATTTAATGGATGAAAAGTTCATGCTTATGGCGCTGCACCAGGCAAAGCTCGCGGTAAGGCACCGCGAAGTGCCCGTGGGTGCGGTTATAGTAAAGGACGGAGTTGTCATTGCAAAGGCGTACAATCGTAAGGAGCGTTACGGGTGCGCCAATTTCCATGCGGAAATGGTGGCGATAGAAAAGGCGTGCCGGGTGATTGGCGATTGGCGGCTTACCGGCTGCGACATGTATGTCACATTGGAACCGTGCCCCATGTGCGCGGGCGCTATAATCAACGCGCGGCTGGACAACCTCTACTTCGGCGCATACGACCCCAAGGCGGGCTGTTGCGGCACCTTATATAATCTGCCCGAGGACAAGCGCTTCAACCACCGACCGAATGTGGAAGGGGGTATAATGGCGGAAGAGTGCGGCAAGATTTTAAAAGATTTTTTCAAGGAGCACAGAATGAGATGATGATAGTAGGGCTGGGCAATCCCGGCGAAAAGTACGCGCGCACGCGCCACAATATGGGCTTTATGGCGGTGGATAAACTGCTGGAAAAGCTGGGCAAGAGGGCGGATAAGGAACTCTGCTCCGCCATGGTGTGCGAAACGTATATAAAATCCAAAAAGACGGTCATCGCCAAGCCGCTCACATATATGAACCTTTCCGGCGAGGCGGTGATGGCGCTCATGGCGCGTTACGGCTTTAAGCCGGAGGAGATAATCATCGTATACGACGACATCGATCTGCCTCCGGGCACGCTGCGCTTCCGCCCGTCCGGTTCGGCGGGGACGCACAACGGCATGCGCAACATAATAGCCGTAACGGGCAGGACGGATATCCCCCGCTTGCGGATAGGCGTAGGGGTGGACAGGAGCGTTCCGCTCGCCGATTACGTGCTTTCGGATATCAAAAGCGACGAGGAAAAATTGCTGCCGGCGATAGATAAGGCGGCGGAGTTTTTGCTGGATAAATTGAACGGATAATGAATCTTGAAGATTTGCTTTCACTGCATAATCTGGGCGGAGAATTTGCCGAACTTTACGACTTCGTAAACGAGGGCAAAAGCTGCGCCGCCGTGGCGCTCGGTCCTGCGGAACGGGCGCATATTGCCACGCATTTGGGCAAAAAAGTGCTGTATGTGGTGCCCGATTCCCCCACTCAGAACATGATGTTTGAGCGGATCAAGAGCTTTTGCGAGGACGCGGCGGTGCTCGAGCCCAAGGACGATCTGCTCATATACCGCAAGGCGTTTCAGCACTCGCGCATAACCTCCCGCCTCAGGGTGCTCGCCGCCATGGCTAGGGGAGAGGTGAGCTGCGTCATCACCACTCCGCAGGCGCTCGCGGAATATTACCCCGCGCCCGAAAGGCTGCTCGAAAGCATTCTCCGCATAAAGGCGGGCGATGAGCTCGACCTTATGGACGTTGCGGACAAGCTGGTTTCCATGGGCTACGCACGCGAAACGCGCGCGGACGAAAAGTCCTCCTTCGCCCTCGCCGGCGACACGCTCGTGGTGTTCCCGCCCGATTCCGATTTGCCCGTGAGGATAAGTTTTTGGGGCGACGAGGTGGAGAGCATAAAGCTCTACGACCCGGAGAGCATGATGACCGTTTCCGAAAGGCAGGAGATGGACATCTACCCCTGCAACGACCTGCTCTTATCCGAAAAAGAGTGGGCATTTGCCCTCGGCAAGGCGCGCAAGGAGAGTGAAAAAGCCAAGGCAAAGGGCGGCGAGCGGCGCAGCGCCATCCTGGCGGACGCGGAAGCCGCGGGCAGGAGCGACCAGGGCGGACAATGGCTGCTGCCGTTTTATAAGCATACGCGGGTGAACCTCACCGCATATTTGGGTGAAGGCAGCCTCATCGCCCTTGAAGAGGACGGCTTAATCACCGATAAATTAAACTTGTATTTGGAAGAGCACGCCGCGCGCGTCAAGGCGCTTGCGGAAGAGGGGGAGGCTCTGCCCGCCCACGCCAAAATTTTGCTCGACGCGCAGGGGATAAAGGATGCAATTGCACCCTTCACCAAGGCGGGCTTTTACAGCTTGACTTCCACCGCCAGGCTCTTCGACCCTCAGCGCATTTTCAAATTGCGCTGTTCGCCGCTTTCCGATTACACTCTCAATTATAAGGTGCTGTATAACGACTTGCGTTCTTTCCGCAACGGCGGCTTTAACGTGGTGCTGTGCATGGGCGATACCCGCACCGCCCGCACCATAGCGGACAGCCTGAACGGGGAGGAGATACACTGCCGCTGTGAAGAGGAACTCTCCTCCGGCTCTGCCATTCACGTAACGCCAATTGCGCTGAGCAGGGGCGTGTGCTACCCCGGCTGTAAGCTTGCGGTGATAGGCAGGGACGACATAATAAGGCGCTCGGGCGGCAGGGTGACAACTCGCACGCGCGCGGCGTTTTCCGTGCCCAAGATGGGCGATTATGTGGTGCACGACGTGCACGGTATAGGCAGATGCGTGGGCATTCGCCGCATGAGCATACGCGACGTCGAGCGCGACTATATCGCCATAGAGTATGCGGGCGGAGCGATGCTGTACGTGCCCATCGACCAAACGGAGAGGCTGAGCAGATATTCGGGCAGTGAAAAAGCTCCCAGGCTCTCCAAATTGGGCGGCAAGGACTTTGAAAAATTAAAAGAGAGCGTAAAAAAGTCCCTGCGCGAGATGGCGACCAACCTCGTCAAACTATACTCCGAGCGCATGCAGGTTAAGGGGTATAAATACAGCCCCGATACCTCCTTGCAGACGGAGTTTGAAGAGTCCTTTGAATACGAAGACACCCCCGACCAAACGCGCGCCACGCAGGAGATAAAGGCGGATATGGAGCGCGGCATAGTCATGGACAGACTGCTGTGCGGCGACGTGGGTTACGGCAAGACGGAAGTCGCGCTGCGCGCTGTTTTCAAGACGGTTACGGACGGCAAATCCGCCGTCATCCTTGCGCCTACCACCGTGCTCGCCCGTCAGCATTACAACACCGCTTCCGCCCGCTTTGCGCCCTACGGACTCAAAGTGGAACTGCTCACCCGCTTTCAAAGCAAGGAGGAGATAAAGGCCTCCTTGGATAGGCTCGCTTCGGGCGTATCCCTCATAGCGGTGGCAACGCACAGGATTTTGGGCAAGGACGTGCGCTTCCACGACTTGGGCTTGCTCGTGCTCGACGAAGAACAGCGCTTCGGCGTGGAGCAGAAGGAAAAGCTCAAGCTGGTCAAGAAGAACGTGAACGTGCTCACTCTCTCCGCCACCCCCATACCGCGCACGCTCAACATGGCGCTCACGGGGATCAGGGACATAAGCGTGCTGGAAACTCCGCCCAAAAACCGCCTTCCCGTGCAGACGTACGTCACCGAACTCACCGACGCACTATTAAAGGACGCCATCTCGCGCGAGATCGCCCGCGGCGGCCAGGCGTATGTGCTCTATAACCGCGTGCACGGGATAGAGGGCATGGCGGACAGGATCGCCGCTCTCGTGCCGGAAGCCAAGATAGTCGTGGGGCACGGGCAGATGGATTCCGTCACCTTGGAAGACGCTCTGCGCGCTTTTTATAACAGGCAGGCAAACGTGATGGTGTGCACCACGATAATAGAAAACGGCGTGGACGTGGAGGGAGCCAACACCCTCATCGTGTGCGACGCGGACAAGCTCGGACTCGCCCAGCTCTACCAACTGCGCGGCAGAGTGGGCAGAAGGGACAGGCTGGCTTACGCCTACTTCACCACCGATCCTTCCCACGTCATCACGTCGGACGCGGTCAAGCGTTTGAAGAGCCTAATGGATTACACGGAATTGGGCAGCGGCTTTAAGATAGCCATGCGCGATCTGGAGATCCGCGGCGCGGGCAACGTGCTGGGCAGGGAACAGCACGGGCATATAGAAAAGGTGGGCTACGACATGTATTGTAAACTGCTCGCCGAGTGCGTGGACGAGCTGCGCGGGGTCAAGGGCGAGGACGTTGACGCGGAAGTCACGGTGGAAGCGGACGCCTACCTCGACAGCAACTATATCTCCGACGTGGACGACAAGTTGAAGGTATACCGCGCAATTTCCGAACTAAACAGCCGCGAAGAGGCGGACGCTCTGCTCAAGAAGCTGGAAAAAACTTACGGCGCGCCGCCCAAGGAGCTTAAAAATTTGGTGACCACCGGGCTCATCCGCTCGCTTGCGTGCAAGGTGGGCGTGGAGAAGGTGGTAATCCCCGCGCGCGGCGGGAGCATGACCTTTGCCGACGGCAGGATGTACCGCGACGAAGGGTATTTGGAAGCGATATCTTCCTTCGGCGGCGTCATCTCCGTCACGGCGGAGGACAAGCCCAGGCTGGTTTTCGATAAGTTCGCCGGCGGGGTTGAGGAAAAAATGAAGATAGCCGAGGAAATTTTAACAAAAATATATAATTTAACGCGTAAAAATAATTGAAATCGCGCGCGCAATTAGTGTATAATCAATGATGTATCACGATATATACTTCTATATATAATAAGGAGAAGCGTTGATGAAGAAAAAAATAATCGCTCTTGCGGTGGCAGTAGTGCTCGTGTGCGGCGTGGCGGCAGGTTCGCTCATCGGCTGCAATTTGGTCACTACCAATGCCGAAAAGGATTATAACCAGGTCGTAGCCACCGTTCAATACGAAGGCTTGACCGATCAGGTTTTGAAGGGCGAATTGCAGACCATGTTCAATTCTTACGGCGCCGTATATATGCAATATTACGGCATGACGGCAGAAGAAGCGTTAAATACCGTCTACGATTCACTCACGCGTCAATCATTGCTCTTGCTCAAAGCCAAGGCGGAAGTCGCCAAGGCGCTGGGCGTCACGTTCACTAACGATTCCGATATAACCGATCTGCTCACCTACGACGAGATTCGCTACTGCATTCAAAGGGCGAACGCCGACTTCAAAGATATGTGGCAGTCCAACATAGACGAGCGTGAACAGGAGCAGGCGGCAAACGAAGATGTAGAGGAGGAAAACCCTTCCGGCGATGAGGAGGAAGACAGCGAGGAGTTGGAAGCGCGCCCCGTGCGTGAAGAGGAGACCCCTTCCACCGACTACGTCGCCGACGATTCCTTTACGGAAGAAAACGGCAGCAAGCTCCCCGCATTTTTCGACGCATGGTATAACGAACAGCTCACCGCCGTGCAGGACGAGATAGACGACCTCAACGCTCAGCTCGCCGCGGCGACTGACGACGCTCAAAAGGCGGAACTGCAAACTCAGCTGGACGACGCGCGTACCCGCCGCAGCAACATGCGCTCCGCGTACACCGACTTGCAGAACACTCTGGAAGATTCCTACATCGACTACGATTACTACCTCAACAATCAATACGAGCTCAGGCTGACCGAAAAGTATGAAGAACTGCTGGGCGAAAAGCTCACCGTCACCGACGCGGAAGTTTCCCAATACATCACCAACCTGATGAATACCAATACCGAAGCGTTCGTCGACGAAGCAGCCTATGCCTCCGCTTTGGAGAGCGGCTCGGCAATCGTCAAGCATTACGAGAAGGGCTATTTCAGCGTGCGCTCCATCCTGCTCGGCTTTACTGAAGAGCAGCAGACCTTCCTCACCAACCTCGCCGCATGGGTGGGCAGCGAGGATGACGTAGACGACTTCCGCGCCGTGATAGCTTTGGGTACGGAAAATCTGGCAAGCGATCGCATCGATCCCGCCGATCCCACCATCGAGGAGATAGTTTCCCGTTGGGGCGGCAGCGGTTTGGGCATCAACATCTCCAATACCGAATACGACGAAACCACCGATAAGCTCGCGGACGCCTACACCGCCAAGAACGTGAATTACGCTGACGTACTCGCCGCCATGGTCAAGTACATCGCCGCAGCAAAGAGCGAATTCCTTGCAACCGCGCAGTCGATCATGAGCGATGCGGATTACAGCGCGAATGTAAGCGCGCTTACGCAGTACGCGATCAACGAAGCGTTCACCGACCTCATATACCTGGTGAACGACGATGACGGCATGTTCTCGAGCGACAGCTACCAAGTCACGCCGGACGGCACCGCCACTTCCTATGTGGAAGAGTACGCCGTACTCGCCCGCAGGCTGTATAAGGAAGCGGACGATTCCGTCCGTGCGGAAATAGGCAAGATGGCGCTGGAATATTACGGCACCGCGATGTACAGCGGCACCACTTCCGAAACTTCCTTCAACAACGACGCGTTTGCCGAAGCCAAGAGCGTTGCCTACACCATCTATGTTAAGGACATGACTTCCGTTGTGGCGGACGGCAGGACGATCGACGCTCCCGTCTACACCTTTGTGACGGAAGACGGCTCCATCTCCTTCATCATCAACACCTACGGCATCCAGATAGTCATGATCAACGGCTATGCCTTTGACGAAACCGCAATAGGCTCTACCGTGACCGCCGTAACCGAGGGTGACCACACCTGGTATCGGCTGACGAACGACTACCTCTACAGCGTGGAAGTCATCGTAAATTATCAGCTGGACGACGAGTTCTCCTATGCGCTCGACGACGACGGCAACAGGATAATCTCCTCCATCGAGGTGGAAAGCAAGACGCTCTCGCAATACGTCTCCGATACATTGCTCGACGGCAAAAAGACGGATAACTACAACACCGTGGTGAACGAGTTTGTCGGCGCCAACGAAGAGAGCTGCGTGACCAAGAACGACAAGGTCTTCAATAAGTTGCTCGATTCCATAGCGCAGGCGTAAAGTAAAAGAAAATCGCGGAGCCGCAAGGCTCCGTTTTTTCAAGGAGTTATTATGGATCTCAAAGAAAAATTGATCAAAAGCAACCTCATCTACGACGGCAGGATATTGCAGCTTTACAACGACGAAGTGGAGCTGCCCGGCGGCAAGCATTCCCGCCGCGAATACGTCAACCATTCGGGCGGCTGTGCCGTGCTGGCGGTGGACGACGAAGGCTATATCTACTTGGTGGAACAGTACCGCTACCCTTATGCGGAAGTGATGCTCGAAATTCCCGCCGGCAAGCGCAACAAGGACGAAGACCCCAAGGACTGCGCTCTAAGGGAGCTGGAAGAAGAGTGCGGACTCGTCACCGACAAGGCGGATAAATTTTTAGAGATATATCCCACCGTGGCTTACAGCAACGAGCACATCTATGTCTACCTCGCCCACGGCTTGCAGGCGACTCACGCCCACTTGGACGACGGCGAGTTCCTCAACGTGCGTCGTATTCCCTTTGCCGAAGCTTTGAAAAAGGTCATGGATATGGAGATTAGGGATAGTAAGACCGTCGCCGCCATTTTGAAGTACGCGCTGATAAAGGGCATTAAAGCATAATACTTTACACAAACCCCGCAACATTTCCATAAATGTAAAATCGCGCCCCTTAAGGGGCGCTTTTTGTGATAATATGCCGTATAAGTGCGTAATTTGCCGAAAACTTTAACGAAACATTTCAAAACATTTTAATTTTACGATAACAAAGTAAAACATAAGTAAAACCTCATTTTACCCCCTTGACATTGCGCCAAAGTGTGGTATTATATTAGCAGTTAAAGGTACCGAGTGCTAGCAAGAGTTAGCGGTAAGTGCCAAATAAAAGAAAACAAGGAGATAACGAATATGAAAAACGAACTTAGCAGAAGAGGTTACAACGACTACGATTTCTTTGAAGACGCCATGCGCGATTTCTTCCCCGGCTTTTACGGCAGGAGGGGCGGCGGTCACAAGTATATGCGCACCGACATCAAGGAAAACGACAAGGATTACGAGATGGAAATTGAGCTCCCCGGCATGGACAAGAAGGACATCAACATCGACTTTTCGGACGGTTATTTGACCATCTCCGCCGGCAAGAGCGACAAGGAAGAGAGCAAGAACTACATCCGCCGCGAGCGCAGCTTCTCTTGCAGCCGCAGCTACTATGTGGGCGACGTCAAGAAAGAGGACATCAAGGCGAAGTACGACAACGGCATCCTCTCCATCACCATTCCCAAGGAAGAGCCCAAAGCTTCCGGCAGCAGCAAGATAGACATCGAGTAACTCCCCGCAAGTATAGGGTGAACGGCAGGGCGGCTTGGGAAACCGAGCCGCCTTATATGTTAGGACGTGTCAAAGTCCAAGAAAGCACGCACGAGAGCACGTCTTTCCGCCTCTTTCAAACAGGCGCGCCTCGATAATACCGCGCATGGTATTACCTTCGCCGCTCCCGTCTGAAATAGAGCGA
Organism: uncultured Clostridia bacterium; assembly: GCA_944381275.1. Taxonomy (GTDB): domain Bacteria; phylum Bacillota; class Clostridia; order Christensenellales; family UBA3700; genus Alloclostridium. The sequence goes on from CALWKO010000030.1 coordinate 16,743, forward strand.
AAATCCATTGCTCGCGCACGCGCTTTCTCGTCCTTTCCCCCGTCAAAGGCTTTACCTCCTCACTGTGGGGAAGGAAATAAACATCTTGCCCGAAAGGAGCGTACCTCTCCGATCGGGATACAACTATCCGTGCAGGGTTTTACCTCCTCATATGAATTCTGCATGGGGTGGCGGCCGCATTTTGCGGCCGTCATTTTTTTGTGATAAAAGCGGCGTGTTTGCGCAAAATAACGCTATGAAGAAGTTTATCGCCATCTTGCTTATAGCGGCGGCCGCAACGTTTGCCGCGTGCGCGTCGAAGGACGATTTGTGCGAAGACGAGGTGTCGCAATACGTGCGCCTTTCCGAAAGCGTGAAGTTTATGATAGCGGGCGAAGAAGCGGATCTGCACGCGGTATTCACGCCGCGCGGCACGTCGTTTGAAGTGGAGTGGAGCAGCGATAATCTCGCCGTCGCCCAAGTGGACGAGGGACGGGTGACGGCGCTGTCTTCCGGCAGAGCGCAGATAGCGGTGAACATAGTAAACACCAAGCACAAGGCGGTGTGCGAGGTGATCGTCAGCGATAAGGAAGTGAGTGAAAAATACGTCGGGCGCGAGGGCGGAGGGCGCTATTCCTCGCTCGACGACGCGATTGCCGAAAGCGCCGACGGGGAGAGCATTCTCCTCTTCCGCGGCTTCCACTCCTGCACCGTTTCCGTCACAAAGGACATAAAACTTTTGGGCGAGCAGGGCGCCTTTGTCGGCGGACTCACCGTTTCCGGTGGCGCAAGCGTGAATTTGGAAAACATCACATTTTATACTTCAAGCAATGACCATACCGGCAGCGTCACCATAGGCGAAGGCTGCGGCGCGATAGTTCAAGGCTGCCGCTTTGTCTACGACGTCAAGGAGGAGCTCCCCGGCTCCGACGCCTACGAACAGGACAAGCCGGAAAGTCAAGGGCAGGAGCAGACCCCGCACGGAGCGCAGGGCACCACAGCCTTGAAGTTGGAGGGCGGCTTTGAAAAACTCCGCCTCAGCGGATGTTCCTTCAGCGGCTACGCCCTTGCCGTGGACATCCTTCCTTCAGATGGCGAAGTGCTCGTGCGTGACAACACCTTCACCTCCTGCTCTACCGCCGTCCGCGTGGACGTGAGAGGGGAGAACACGCAAAATACCGCCCTTCACGGCATCATCCAAAGCAACGTCTTCTCCGCCGTCGACCACCCCACCATATTCAACTACAACGGCGGACTCTACATGGGCGCATTGAAGTTCGACGATTACAAGGCGGAAAAATGAGCCCTAGGCATCCATACTGTCGGGTTTTAACAGGAAATCATATATATTCATAAAAAGCACGCCGTCGTCATTGTAGGCGGTGCGGATAAGGTCGCCCGTAACAACTATCTTTTTGAAAGAATCGTCGATTTTTTTAAGAGGGCGCAATTCCTGTATAATTTTTTCCCGGTCGGGGAGAGAATATGCCGATTGAATATAATATCGCTTGTCGCCCATATTGCATACAAAATCCACTTCAAGCTGAGTGCGCCTGCTGCTTGTCCCCGCCTTTTCAACGGCGGTCACCACGCCCACATCCACTGAATAACCGCGCATAGACAATTCGTTATATATCACGTTCTCCATAGAATGGGGTTGCTCGAATTGACGGAAGTTGATACGTGCGTTACGCAGCCCTAAATCGGTAAAATAATATTTTTTGGGAGTGGAGATATATGCCTTGCCCTTTATATCGTACCTGGTTGCACAATCGATAAGAAAGCTGTCGGTAAGGTAGTCGATATACTTTTTTATAGTAGCGGGCGTAATGGAAGAATTTTTTACGCTCTTAAAGGTCTTGCTCAATTTTTCCGGATTGGTCAAAGAGCCTATCGAGGAAGAGAGTATGTTCAGCAAATCGTCCAAATCGGCAACGCCCCTAATATTGTTTCTCAGCTCTATGTCGCGTATATAAATTTCATCAAACAGCCTCTTCAGCATTTCCGCTTTATTTTGCGCGCCTTCACGCAATACGACCATCGGAATGCCGCCGTATAGCATATACTCCATAAGTCCTTCATATCTGTCGCCGCGATATACGCTCATGAACTCGGCAAACGAGAGGGGATACATTCTGATCTCATCTCCGCGGCCCGCAAACTCGGTCACGATGTCTTTAGATAAAAATTTAGCGTTGCTCCCGGTAACATAAACATCCACGTTTTGCTTATAAAGAAAGCTGTTCAAAACGCTCTCAAAGCAGTCCAAAAGCTGTACTTCATCCAGCAAAAGGACGTATTTTTCATCGGAACTAGTCTTACTTTTGATATATGCAAGGAATTTTTCCGGATCAACCTTGCGTTTTTCCCTTTCCAGCGTTACAATGTTTTCCCCAATCGCCGCCAAATCCTCGGAAGAATCAAAGGCAAATTTTATTATATTTTCCCGCTTAACTCCGCTGCTGAGCAGATAATTATAAAATATATTGTTGAGCAGATATGATTTACCGCAGCGTCTTATGCCGGTTATTATCTTAATCAAGCCGTTTTCCCTGCGATCAATAAGCTTTTTCAAATAAAAGTCACGATTAACAGTAGTTGCCATAATTCCCTCCGGAATAGATTTTTGCATATTATTACATTTTTCTATTCTATAATAGCATACTTGAATAAAAAATGCAAGAGGGGGAGAGAAGAATGATTTTTGAGGGTGTAGGTTTACAATACATTTGTTACACAAAGCCAAAGAAGAAAGAAGAGGAAGGATAAAGAGATAAATATTGGGTG
>CALWKO010000031.1 GCA_944381275.1 uncultured Clostridia bacterium
TTATGCAGGGTATGAAGCCCTGCGTAATCAGCTTGGCCTTCAAAAACAGCAAGATCAACAAAATAAAGAATAAAGCGTTGAGCGCAAGGACTATGGCCCTTGCGCTCTTGCTTTTCTAAATTAAAACTAAATTTTTAACATGCCAATCGGCATAGGAAAGAAAAGTGACATCGGAAGGATGTAACGTATCGGACTTATGCCTAGCGCTGTATCCTTCCGAACCTAAAAAGGAGGAAGAATGATACAAGCGCAAATCGATAAAAAATATGTCGCACTACTTTTATTGGAAGCAATCTGTAAGGACAATAACTTGCCTGATGAGACGCTTAGAAATGTATTAAAAGAAAAAGAAAAATATAAAGAAAAATATATTGAAAAGGGTAAATAACATGGAAAGATTAGTAACAGGCTTAAATAGCAACAAAATCGTAATGCCTACGAATGTTTCTTTTGAGGATAGAAACCGAGTTCGTCAGGTCGTCTATTATGGACGAGTTTCCTCTGAGCATGAGGCGCAACTGAGTGCGCTTGCCAATCAGATGCAATGGTATGATGATCAAACAACGTATCATCCCAATTGGAACGTGATAAATAAATACATTGATGAAGGTATTACAGGTACTCAGGCAAAGAAAAGACCTGCGTTCATGAGAATGCTGGCTGATGCCCACGAGCACAAATTTGACTTAATTGTAACAAGGGAAGTTTGTCGTTTTGCAAGAAATACTGTTGATACATTGGTAGTAACGCGTGAATTAAAAAACATCGGGGTTGAAGTCTACTTTGTTAATGACAATATTTGGACTATGGACGGCGATGGAGAGTTAAGACTTTCCTTAATGGCTACACTTGCTCAGGAAGAGAGCCGTAAAACATCAGAACGAGTCAGAGCGGGTCAAAAGATAAGTCGCGATAAAGGTGTACTGTACGGCAATGGAAATATCCTTGGATATGACAGAGTCGGAAGCACATATGTTATTAACCCTGAACAAGCCGAAACAGTTCGGATGATATATGATTTCTATTTGAAAGGATATGGATTTACAAAGATTGCTCATGAGCTAATTAAGCTCCACAGACGGGATGCTTCAGGATTTGTGAAATGGGATTGTACCAAAGTTTCGAGAGTACTACATAATGCCACTTATATGGGATATAAATGCTATTTGAAATCATTTCGCAATAACTATCTTGACCAAAAGTCAATTATCAATCGTGATGAAAGTACGCACATGCATGTAAAGGGCGATTTTGAACCGATTATTGACGAAGATGTATGGTATCTTTGTAAAGAAATGCGTGAGAAAAAATGTAAAGAGCGCGGTGTAAAAAATGGTAAAGTAATCAAAAATGGTAATAGAAATAGTACAGATATTTGGGTAAAAAAAGCGGTATGCAAATGTGGATGCCATTTCAGAAAAGATAAATGGCATCGAAACAAGTCCGGACTGACTTATGGCTATATCTGCTATAATGTGGCAAACAATGGAAGTAAATCGTCATACTTAAAGGCTGGTATACAAGATACGGAAGGACACTGCGATATCGGAGTAATTGCGGACTGGAAGTTTAATATGATGGCATATTATATCTTTCAGCAGTTCTCTTTGAACACGGAAGAGATCAAGCGAGAAATGTATTCGTTTTACGAACAGCATGATATAACGGCACCAGTGGATGAAGAAACAATAATACGAAATTTGAATCATACAATTCAGAAAGAGAAAAATAAAATTGAAAATCTTACTGATATGAGAGTGGGAGGTGAACTTTCAAAAGAGGAATATCTAGCCCGTAAAGAAAAAATATCTGTAAATATTACTAAACTTGAAAAAGAGATCGATGAAATAAGGCGGAGGGGGCTGACAAAAAAAATAGTCACGGATAAAAAACTCACAAGTCAAGAGCTGTTTGAACTATTGGAAGCGGAGTTAGATTTTACGCAGCCCAAAATAAAAGAAGGCCTTATTGATGCCTTTGTAAATAAGGTAACTCCTCGTACATCGCTCGAATTTGACTGGTATTTAAACTTATTGCCTCATAGCGATAGCAGCGAAGAGTACAAAGAAATTATGTCGTTCAAAATTGAGTACAACGATGCGCATTCATACAGAGAAAAGTGCGGAGCTATACTTCGAAAAAATCAATTTAGAGATCTGATCGTCCATGTTTATGCTTAAAGATATGGGGACAAACCTTTTAGGTTTGTCCCTTTTTTTGCTACTTGAAATGATAAAAAATTAAGATTCTTTCAGCAATAGCAAATGATAACATTGTAGAGGTGAACGGAGTTGACATAACTTGCAGCACTTATAAGAGAATGAGTTCGGTGATGCAATAAATAAGTGCTATGACGTGTCTTGCAGCCGTAGGAAGAGATAGGTTTGGAATGCAATAAATTACTGGTTATGACATACCTTGCATCAGTAGATACGGATGATCCGATAACGTGATAACGTGACTCGCAGTACTCCTGATAGTGATAGGTTTGTACCATAATATAGTGACGTGCGTAGCATCAGTAAGGGTAGGTGCTATTTTGCAACGCAACCATTACGGTAAAGAACGAGGATTTAATTCGGCAAAGTACCTGTTTTGGGACAAAGTAGAGTGGTATTTAAGCAAAGAGGAAGAGTGGTATTTTTCTTGAAAATGGGCTCAAAAGTGGTATTTTTCGCTCAAAAAGTGGTATTTTGGGCGATTTCGCGGGTGACCCCGAACCTAACACTTTGAAACAGGCAAACATTAACAATCCCCGCATAGAACCGGTCGATCCCAAAACCGCCTATATCGAGGAAAAATAACAAATAAGCGATCAAATAAAAAAGCGGGCTTCGGTCCGCTTTTTTCATACCGCAAAACAGGATTGACAAACGCACGTTTTGCGGCTAATTTATACTGCCGCCATAGATTGGCAGCAAAATTAATCGCGGCGCTGCCCGCCTACCGATAGAATACATCTAAGCCGCGCGTTCCCGATATTTTTTACAATATTTTGACAAAAAAATTTTCAAAAACCCCTTGACATATGCCGTGCAAGGTGTATAATAAAGTCAAAAGTCAAACAAGGTCAAACCTGAACGGCGGCGCGATAGGCGTCGAAGAAAGGGGAAGACCGAGGGCGAAAAGGAGTGAAAGAGGCGGAAAAATGAATATTTCGAGCGAAATAGAGCAGTTTATATTGTCGGTGCTGGGCAGCGGCGACGAGATAACGCTTTCGCGCAACGAACTTGCGCAATATTTTTCCGTGGCTCCCAGTCAGATAAACTATGTGCTCGCCACCCGCTTTACCGTTGCCAGGGGCTTTATAGTGCGCTCCAAGCGCGGCGGGGGCGGAGGCATAACCTTGGTGAGGATAGCCGGCGGAGAAGATCCCATTTCAAGTCAGCTAAAGGAACTGGGGGAGATGCATACGCTGCCTGAAAACAGGGCGAGGGACATGGTTGACAGGTTGGTTGAGGCGAGCGCCGTCACTCCGCGCGAGCGGGCTGTGATACTTGCAAGCGTTTCAAGCAAGGCTTTGAGCGGATGCAAGGAAAGCGGCGAGCTTAGACTTAATATATATAGAGAGATACTTATCGCACTCATGCGGAAGTAAGGAGGAAATATGGACGAGATTTGTCAAATATGCGGTATGCGCAAGGCGACGATAGTCGTCAAAACAAACGTCAACGGGGTGAAGAGCGAACAGCATTTGTGCGCCCACTGCGCGGCAAAGCTGAGCGCGGGCGAAAATTTCGTGCAGGACTTCTTTAACGAAGCCGCCATGCTCATGTCGGGCATGGGCGGGGGATACAGGACCACCGCCAGGGTGTGCCCCAAGTGCGGAACCACGGAGAGGGAAGTGAGGAAGAACCTGCGCTTTGGGTGCAGCGAATGCTACCACACTTTTGCGGACATCGTGGAGCAGACGTACAAGCAGATGCGCGGCAAGCCTTACACGGGCCGCACTCCGCTGGATACCAAGGTGGAGAGCGCGGGCGAAGCTGCCGAAAAGCCCAAGGAAAAGGTAAAGCCGGTGGACGAAGCGGCGGAGCTTTCCCGTCAAATAGACGAGGCTGTGAAGAAGAGAGATTTCATGCTCGCGGCGGAGCTTCAGGCGAAGCTGGACGCATTGAAGAAGTGAGGTAATTATGGCGGGAATAGATAAGTGTAAAGACGTGGTATATTCCAGCAGGGTGCGTTTTGCGCGCAACATAGTGGGCTTGCCCTTCCCGGAAAAGCTCACCGGCGAGGAGGAGATATACTCCGTGCTCATGCGCGGGGTGGAGCAGGCGCTTTCCGGCATAGATACCTTTCATATGTATCGCATGAACGGAATGGATCCGCTCGACGCGCAGGCGCTGGTGGAAAAACATCTTATATCCCCTACGCTGGTGACTTCCCGTTACGGGGCGGTGATGATAAGCCGCTTGCAGGATATATCGGTGATGATCAACGAAGAAGATCACATCAGAGCGCAGTGTTTAGTGCGCGGCTTCGACTTAAATTCCGCCTTTAAAAAATTGGTGGAAGCGGACAAGGCGATGGCGCGCAAGCTGAACTTCGCCTTCGACAACAAGTACGGATATTTGACCGCATGCCCCACGAATATGGGCGCGGGCATGAGGGCTTCCTTCATGGTGTTCGTACCCGCACTCACGCTTACGGGCGCGCTCAATTCCGTGCTCGGCACTCTGCCGCAGTTCGGCGTGACCGCGCGCGGCGTTTACGGGGAAGGTTCGCAGCAGAAGGGCTTTATGTATCAAATCTCCAACCAGGCGATGATAGGCGCCGGCGAGGAGGAGATTTTGAGCAGGGTGACCAAGGTTGCGGAGAGCTTTATCCGTGCCGAACGCGCCGCCAGGGAGGACTTGGCGCGCAGGGGCGGCGTGGATTTGCAGGACAAGATAATGCGTGCCTACGGCATCTTGTGCAACGCGTGCAAGGTGGCAACGGACGAATTTATGGAACTCATCGCCTATGTAAAGCTGGGCATTGCGCAGGGCTTGATAAACGCGGACGCGGACAAGGCGGACGAGCTCATCACACTCACTCAGCCTGCCATGCTGTGCAAGGCGGCGGGTAAAAAACTAAACGCGGAAGAAAGAGATATAACGCGTGCAAGGATAGTAAAGAATGCCCTTGCGCGCTGAGAAGGAGGAATAAAATATGGATTATAAATTTACCGATGAATGCGACAAGGTCATGAAGGCGGCCGGAAGACTCGCTTCCTACGCCGAGGACAGGATCTTGGGAACGGAATTTTTGGTGGCAGCCATGCTGGGCGTGGAGTGCGACGCCAAACAATTTTTACAAGACGCAGGCTTGAACGAGGACAGCGTAAAGCAGCTCGTGGAGCTGAACGCTCAAGGTTCGGCGAGCAACAGGGTGCTCATGTCTGAGCGCATACGCAAGGTGCTCGACTGGTGCAGCATGATGGCAATGCAGAGCGGCACGGCGATATCTTCGCCCCTGCTACTTTTGGGTATATTGAATATGAGGGACAGTTTTGCCGTGCAAAGGCTGTCCGCTTTGGGCGTGGACGTGAACGATCTGCGCAAGGAGCTGCAATCCTATCTCACCTCGCACGAGGAAGAGGAGGACGACGAGCCCGAGCAGGATCCTTTTGACGAAGTGCGCCGCCAGGTGGGCGACTTTTTTGCCGGCATGATGGGCGGCGGACAAACTCCGCGCAGTGCGCCCCGCCGCGCAAGGCAGCCCAGGGAAGAGGAAAAGCCGAATAAGAGCGGCATAACCAAGGACATGGAAAAGCTGGGCGCGGACATCACTCAAAAGGCGCGCGAAGGCAAGCTGGACCCCGTCATCGGCAGGAGCGAGGAGATAAACAGGATAGTGGAAGTGCTCTCCCGCCGCACCAAGAACAACCCCGTGCTCATCGGCGAGCCGGGCGTGGGCAAGAGCGCGATAGTGGAAGGTCTGGCGCAGGCGATCGTGGCGGGCGAAGTGCCCGAAACGCTGCGCGGCAAGACGATATTCTCCCTCGACGTGGCGTCGCTCATGGCGGGCACGAAGTATCGCGGCGACTTTGAAGAGAGGATGAAAAAGCTGATCAACACCATTAAGGCGGATTCCAACATCATCCTGTTCATCGACGAGATCCACCTCATCGTGGGCGCGGGGTCTTCTTCGGAAAACTCCATGGATATGGCGAATATCTTAAAGCCCATGCTTGCAAGGGGCGAGCTGCAGACGATAGGCGCCACCACCATAGACGAGTATACCAAGTATATAGAAAAGGACGCCGCCCTGGAGCGCAGATTGCAGCCCATCATGGTGGAACCGCCCACGGTGGACGAGACGGAAGTCATCTTGAAGGGTCTGCGCGGCAAGTACGAAAAGTATCACGGCGTTAAGATAACGGACGAAGCGTTAAAGGCGGCGGCGGTGCTCTCGGATAGGTACATCTCCGATCGTTTCCTGCCCGATAAAGCCATCGACCTGATGGACGAGGCTATGTCGAGGAAGAAGGTCTCCAACTTCATGCTCCCGCAGGGCATAAAGGATAAGGAAGAAGAGGTGAGCAAACTGAACATCGACCTCAACCACCACATGGAAAGGCGTGACTTTAAGGCTTGCGCCGAGCTGGACGCCAAGATAAAGCAGTTAAAGGCGGAGATAGCGGAAGAAAAGAAGAATTGGGGTCAGGACAGGGCAAAGCAGGAACTCTTCGTGGACGAAAAGGACATTGCCGAAGTCGTATCCGAAACCACCTCTATCCCCGTAACTCAGCTCACGGAGAAGGAATCGCAAAGGTTGCTCAGGCTGGAAGACGAGCTGCGCAAGCGCGTGGTGGGTCAGGACGAGGCGGTTTCCGCCGTGGCAAGAGCGGTGCGCCGTGCGCGTGCAGGCATTCAGGACAAGCGCCGCCCCATCGGCTCCTTCATCTTCTTGGGCCCCACGGGCGTGGGCAAGACGGAACTTTCCAAGGCGCTGGCGGAGGCTATGTTCGGCGACGAAAACCTCATGATCCGCGTGGATATGTCCGAATATATGGATAAGATGAACGTTTCCAAGCTCATCGGCTCCGCGCCCGGCTACGTGGGTTACGACGAGGGCGGTCAGCTGACGGAAAAAGTACGCCGCCACCCTTACTCCGTCATACTGTTCGACGAGATAGAAAAGGCGCATCCGGACGTGTTCAACATCCTGCTGCAAGTGCTGGACGACGGACATTTGAAGGATTCGCACGGCAGAGAGGTCAACTTTAAAAACACCATCATAATCATGACCTCCAACATCGGCGCGGACGCCATCAAGAAGGCGCACCTCGGCTTTGGGTCTTCCGAGCAGGATTACGACGACATGAAGGAAAGGCAGATGGAAGCGCTCAAAAACGCCTTCCGCCCCGAGTTCATCAACCGTGTGGACGACATAATCATCTTCCGCAGTCTGGAAAAAGAGGATATGCGCCATATCTGCCAAAAGATGCTGGGCGACGTGACAAAGCGCCTTGCCGAGCGCAATATCACTTTCAGCTACGACGACGCGGCGTGCAATTTGCTGATAGAAAAGGGCTACAACAAGGAATACGGCGCCCGCCCGCTGAGGAGAGCCGTTCAGCGCAACATCGAGGACACCTTCTCCGAAAAGATGCTGCGCGGCGAATTCGGCGAAGGGGACGCCATCAGCCTCACCGCCAAGGACGGCGAGTTCATAATGGAAAAAGCGAGCAAGTGATTTACTCGCGTTCAAGTCCCTCGGCATTTTTGCCGAGGGACATTTTTTATCGTTTACTTTACAAAAAATATTCTTAGCATGTTTCATGATTTTGTTTACTTTTTCACATATCAAATGGTATAATAGGTGCGGCGGAGAATCCGCAAAGTCTGTAAATAATCATTTTAAGGAGAATATACTATGGCAAATCTGACTACTAACAAGCAAGTATTGGATTTCGTTCAGAGCAGGATTGACCTGTGCAAGCCTGATAAGGTCGTGTGGATCGACGGCAGCGAAAAGCTGTACAACGAACTCACCGAGCAGGCTCTTGCCACCGGCGAGATGATTAAGCTCAACCAGGAAATTCTTCCCGGCTGCCTGCTTCACCGCACCGCCGTCAACGACGTTGCGCGTGTGGAAGGACGCACCTATATTTGTGCCCGCACCAGGAAGGAGGCCGGTCCCACCAACAACTGGATGGACCCCAAGGAAGCATATCCCATGCTTAACGCTATCCTCGACGGCGCTTACAAGGGCAGGACGATGTACGTTATCCCTTATTCCATGGGTCCCGTGGGCGGCCCTATCTCCAAGATAGGTATCGAAACCACCGACTCCATTTACGTCGTGCTCAACATGAAGATAATGACCCGCGTCGGCAAGAACGTTCTGGACGCCCTTGGCGATTCCAACGACTTCGTGCGCGGCACCCACGCAAAGTGCGAAATAAACGAAGAAAAGAGATATATCTGCCAGTTCCCCGAAGATAACGCGATTATCTCCGTTAACTCCGGTTACGGCGGCAACGTGCTTCTGGGCAAGAAGTGCTTTGCTCTGCGCATAGCTTCCTACCAGGGCCGTAACGAAGGCTGGCAGGCTGAGCATATGCTCATTCTCGGTATCGAGCGTCCCGGCAAGGAAACCGTTTATATGGCGGCTGCTTTCCCTTCCGCATGCGGCAAGACCAACCTGGCAATGCTCGTTCCTCCGGAAGTTTATCAGAAGAAGGGCTACAAGGTGTGGACGGTCGGCGACGACATCGCGTGGATCAAGAAGGGCGAGGACGGCAGACTTTACGCCATCAACCCCGAAAACGGCTTCTTCGGCGTAGCTCCCGGCACCAACGAAAAGTCCAACCCCAACGCTTTGGCTTCCACCAGGAAGAACACCATCTTCACCAACGTCGCTTACAACAAGGATAACGGCACCGTGTGGTGGGAAGGTCTGGACAAGAATCCGCCTAAGAACGCCATCGACTGGAAGGGCAATCCCTGGGACGGCACCACTTCTACCGAGAAGGGCGCTCATCCCAACAGCCGTTTCACCGCTCCCGCGGAAAACTGCCCTTGCATCTCTGAAAAGTTCTTCACCGGCGAGCCTGTGCCGATCAGCGCGTTCATCTTCGGCGGCCGCCGCGCTAAGACCGCTCCGCTCGTTTACGAGGCAAAGAATTGGGATAACGGCGTGTTCGTAGGCTCCATCATGGCTTCCGAAACCACCGCAGCCGCTTCCGGCGCAGTGGGCGTGGTAAGGCGCGATCCTATGGCTATGCTGCCTTTCTGCGGCTACAACATGGGCGATTACTTCCAGCACTGGCTGGACATCGGCAAGAGTGTTGAACCCGCTAAGCAGCCTAAGTTCTTCAACGTCAACTGGTTCAGGACTGACGAGAACGGTCACTTCATCTGGCCCGGCTTCGGCGACAACCTGCGCGTGCTCGACTGGATGCTCAAGAGGATCGACGGCGAAGTCGACGCAGTGGAAACCGCTATCGGCTACATTCCCAAGGCTGAAGACATCAACATCGAAGGCTTGAAGGACGTCACCGTCGACACCGTCAAGGATCTGCTCTCCATCGACAAGCAGGCATGGCTGGAAGACTGCGAAGGCATCAAGGCGTTCTATGCCAAGTTCGACGAATACGGCACTCTGCCCAAGGAACTTGCCGACATGGAACAGGAGCTGGAAGCTAACCTCAAAAAGTAAGAGATTTATCTCAAAAAGTAATTTCTTTACTTAAAAAAATCGCCCCTTGAGTTTTGACCCAAGGGGCACATTTTTATAAGAAAATTGCTTTAACGAGGGCGCCGCATATAAGCACCCTTCTGCGTTGTCAAGGCACAAAAATCGAAAAATCACGTACAGGGAGTACGCTCATTTCCGATTTTTGCACCTTTCCTAGCATAAGGGCACTTCTCTGCGGTGCTTTCAAGGCGCAACGTTAAAGCGGTTATAAATTAAAATTTTGAGCGAGGGCACTTCATATAAACCGCCCCTATGCGTTGCCTTATTAAGTAAAAAAGAAAAGGGATAGGGTATCTATGCTAACAGCATTAGGTGCCCTTTCCTTTTTTACTTGTTTGAGGGGAAACCCCGCCATTCGCTCCGCTTGAGCCGCGGTTTCCCCTCTTTTTGCGGCACGCTTTGGCAGGGTAGCGCGCATTACTTACCCGCAAAAATTCACCCTTTCCGTCCCATCGCTCCGCTTGGGCGAGAGGCAGTCGCCTCTCTCAAGGATACGCTTGGCAAAAGTGCGATTTTGCCGCGCTTTATTTACAGCTGATAAAAGCGGTTGAAAAATCATGTACAGGGAGTACGCTCATTCCCAAAATCCGCACCTTTCCTAGCCTGACACGGCTTCTATGAAGTGCTTTCAATTCGCGGCGTTAACAAGGTGTTTTATTAAAAATGATTGCGAAGATATTTTTATGGAAGATAGTTAAAGTTATTGCGAGGCGGTTAAGGGGTGGAGCGTCCCACGCTCCGATATTTTTATGGAAGATAGGTGAAGTTATTGCGGAGCGGTTAAGGGGTGGAGCGTCCCACGCTCCGATATTTTTATGGAAGATAGGTGAAGTTATTGCGGCGCGGTTAAGGGGCGGAGCGTCCCACGCTCCGATATTTTTATGGAAGATAGGTGAAGTTATTGCGGTGCGGGTAAGTGTGTAGCGGCTCGCTGCCGACTTTCTTCAAGCGGAAGGCAATTATCGTTGCGGGCGGCGGGGCGGATATGTTATAATGCGGACATGAAAGAGATGAAAAAGTTTTTAGTGGGAATAGTTGTTATCTTGCTGCTCGCCGCCATGACGACGGCAATGTTCGCCGCGTGCGTAGACGAGGACGGTTCGCAAAAAGATGAAATTCCGCCTTCGGGCGAGCAAGGCGGTTCGGGCGAGCAAGGCGGTTCGGGCGAGCAGGGCGGTTCGGGCGAGCAGGGCGAAGAGGAGTATGTTTGGCAAAAGTGGAACAGCTCCGAATATGCCGTGCAGAATGTTTCCTTATCCAAGGTGGGATTTTATGCGGAATATTTGGGCACGGTGAGCCGCAAACTGCCGCAGGTTTCAAACGGCGGACTTGCCAAATATCCGGAATACGGAGTAACCGCGACTTTGACTGCGGAGGAAAAGCAGACGATACTTGATGAAAACGCCGCAATCAATGCGGGCAGCGCGTATACCGCGATGGACGCCAACGGGTACTTGTATCTCAACGGGGTGAACACGGGCAAAAAGCTGTATAAGCACACCGCCTCGGCGGGTATGTATGAGGGCGACGTGAGCGACGATGAACCCGCGATAGTCAAACGGATAACCATGACTCCGCACCTTAAAGGCAACAATCTCACGGGGCTGTATGCGCCCGCCGGCGAGGTGGTGACGATAGAGCTAAGCGATGAGGATCTTGCCAAAACGGGCGGACTTATTATCACCATAGGGCAGGCTTTTGCCAAGGGCAACGCAAACAACATATGGGCGGCGAGGGAGTTCAATCGCATGCCCAATGTGGTGAATACGATGAGGGTGAGCGAAAACATCGGCTACGTCGGTTCGTTTTTGGGCGGTCCAATATATATCGAGCCGGTGAACAAGGGCGAGCAATTTACCGTTACCATATCGGGAGCGGTGGCGTATTCGCACTACATCTACGGCTACACCACGAGTGAGGAGTTCGAGATGAATTCTTCTTCCACCGCGCCCTACTTCGATTTAGAGGTGTGGGACGACGGGGTGCGCCATTCGGGGCCCAAGTCACGCGCTCAGATGTATGACTACACCGATCTCACCCGCGCCGCCGAGCTTTGGCAGAAGATCGCGCTCGTATCCAACAAAACGCCCGTTTCCGGCGGCTGTTTTTCCGCCACTGAGGGCATAACCTTCTTGTACGACCCGTTTATCGCGGCGGGGTCCATGGTGGCGTTCGTCAATCATAACGGCACCAATTGCCCGCTTTCCGCCATGACCGCGGCGCTGGACGCGCAGTCCGCCGTAACCAATCCCAGCGGCAATTTTTGGGGCGTGATTCACGAATACAACCACAACTACCAGGCTTTCGGCATGGAGTACGGCGACTACGGCGGTTCGTCGAACGAGGTTACCAATAACGTGATAAACATAGTGGAATATTCGCTGTTTTCCTCCGTTTCTTCTCTGCGTTCTGCAACGAGCGCGAACGGCGGCACTTATGCCGACGGCTGGAACAGATACACCAATCCCGAATGGGTGCTCCGCCAAACGATAAGCGCAAGCGGCAGAAATGCCGCACTCGACGCCTATGTGAATTTGATAAATTCCTTTGGTCAGGAAATCTTCATGCGCGCCACCAACGTGACGACCCGCAACAGCGACGACGCGTGGTTCGCCTCCGTAAGCGCGCATACGGGATATAATATGAACTACTATATGAAGGAGCTCTTGCAGGCGAACATATCGGACGAAATGTCGGCGCAATACTCAACGGGTCCCATGTATGTGCCCGTTGCGAGCGTGTATCAGACGGGCGCGGGCTACTTTATCGGCGGCGAAAAGCGGTACAGCCGCACCGCCGTGCCCTATGTGATAGAGGAAGGCGAGGCGTATACCCTTGACTTCAATCAAAACTTGGTGATGCCCGCAGGGTTTACGTGGAAGATAAAATCGCTCACCGCGCCCGCAAACGGCAGCTTGGAAAAGATAGAAGAGAATGTCTACCGCTACACCCCCTCGAGCGAGGCTTATTCGGGCAAGATGTACTTGAGAGTGCAGATAGTCAAGGACGACGGCGCCTTTGAGGTGGATGACGCGGAGCTGGTGATAGAGCTTATGCAGGGGAACCCCAAGAAAGACATGCTCACGCGCACGGTATACACTTATTCGGGCGAGAATATGTATTCGGACGCGCAGGCGGCATATGAGGCGGGCTTTGCGGGCTATGAAACCTGCTACGCCGAGGACAACACCAACAGGGTGAAGAACGGCAACTTCGAGGTGTGGGAGCCTTCACCTTCGAACAACGCCGTGATGGTCGTGGAGGGCAAATATATTGCGCCGGAGGACGGAAAATACCGCATTGCGCTGCGCGGAAGGCAGAACGTGGCGATGTATATCTCCTTAGACGGGATAAATTACGCTTTGGGCGGAGTGAAGAAGGGCGGCAGCGGCGCGGACTTTTACCCCGGCGACCCCGCCACCTATACGGATATGCAGCTGAGCAAGGGGGATGAGGTGTATATCAAAGCCGTGCTTTTGGTCAAGTCGGGAGCGGGACAGGCGCCCTATATAGGCGTGGGCGTGGGCAAATTCACCGCGGACGGAAGCGTGAGCATAGGCTATATGAACGCCGTGCGGCAAAACTACACCGCAAACGAGGAATATTACGACGCGCCCTACCTCTATACCCCGCAATATACCGTCACTCACAACGAAATATTCGAGGTGGGGCAGAGGCTTATTTCGAGCAAATATTCGCCGTGGGACAACACTTACGGCATAGAAAACCTCTTTGACGACAACGACCAAAACTTCATCCATTCGGACAGGACGAGCATATCCGCGGAAAACCCCTTCGAGGTGACGGCGGAGCTGGAGAGCGCGGTAACGGCGAACAGCTTTACGATAATAGGCGAGCCTTCGCGGCAATATCAGCCCAAGGACTTCAAGCTGTACGGCGGCATGAGCGAGGAGAGCATGACCCTACTTGCCGACGTGACGGACGCGCCCAAGACGGGCAGCGACGTGACGGTGCACTTTTCTTCCGTGCAGGTCAAGTACTTCAAGCTGGTGGTGACAGACACTCACGCTGCGGGGCAGACAAGTCAATACATAGCCTTCCGCGCCATGAGGTTCGGCTTTTCGCTGGGTGCGGGAGAGCTGCTCTCGCCGGCGAGCGGCATATTCACCTATCGCGGAGAATGGAGCGAGGCGGCGCGGCAGAGCGCATTCGGCAAGGCGCTTGAAACCTCAAACGGCAGCGTTACGTTTACCGTAGGGGGCACGTTCGCACTGCTTGCGAGCGGAGAGGCGGAGATATACGTCGACGGGGAGAAGGTGCAGCCCGGCTCCTCCGCCGAGCTTACATACTATGTGATCTTGCCAAGCGGCGAACACGAGGTGACCGTGGGCAGCGGCACGAACTTCAAGCTGGAAGGAGTTCTAATTTTTTAAATTTAAAGGTTAACCGATATAAGAAAAAGACGGGCACGCGCCCGTCTTTTTTTGTCGTTTTATATTGCCGCGAATTACTTTATCACGCGCACTTTAATAACGCCCTTTACTTTTTCAAGCGCGGCGGAGCAGTCCTCTCCGTCCGCCACGATATAGGCGT
This sequence comes from uncultured Clostridia bacterium, assembly GCA_944381275.1. Classification (GTDB taxonomy): domain Bacteria; phylum Bacillota; class Clostridia; order Christensenellales; family UBA3700; genus Alloclostridium. Next base: position 14,242 of record CALWKO010000031.1, read on the forward strand.
ATTCGCCGCGGGTGGCAGTCTTGCTCTCTCCGTTTACCGCTTTGAGAGCGGCGGGGAGGGAGTCCGCTTTCACAAGGGCGGTGACCCTCACCTTGCCCGCAGGTTTTGCGCCGGGGTTGAGGCAGGGGAAGTTTACGGAGTTGACGACGATGCCCTGCTCGATGTAGTCCTTCAATTCCTTGGCAGCCATCACCGCGCAGTTGTCCTCCGCTTCGGGGGTGGAAGCGCCCAGGTGGGGAATGGTGATTATGTTTTCCACGCCGATGAGCTTGTTGTTGGGCAGGTCGGTGACCACCCTGTCTATCTTGCCCGCCTTGACGGCTTCGATAACGTCGTCGTCGACAAAGAGATCGCCGCGCGCGCAGTTGATTATCACCACGCCGTCCTTCATCTTGGCGATGGAGTCCTTGTTTATGCAGCCCTTCGTTTGAGGGGTGGAGGGCACGTGCAGGGTGATGTAATCGGAGCAGGCGTAGAGCGCGTCGAGGTCGGAAACCGTCTTGACTCTGCCATCCAGCTTTTGGGCGAGGGCGGGAGAGAGGTAGGGGTCGTAACCCACCACATTCATGCCGAGCGAGAGGGCGGCGTCGCTGACCAGCCTGCCTATTGCGCCAAGGCCGACTATGCCCAGCGTTTTGCCCAGGATTTCCTGCCCCACAAAGGCTTTTTTGCCCTTCTCCACCGCTTTGGCGACGTCCTCGCCGCCCAGCGACTGCACCCAATTTATGCCGCGCACTATCTTGCGGGAGGCGATGATGAGCGCGCCGATGACCAGCTCTTTCACCGCGTTGGCGTTCGCGCCGGGGGTGTTGAACACGCATACGCCCATATCCAGCATCTTATCCAACGGGATGTTGTTCACGCCCGCGCCCGCACGGGCAACGGCGATGACGCTCTCCGGGAGTGCGTATTCGTGCATGTTTGCGCTGCGCACCAGGATGGCTACGGGTGCGGCGGCGCTGTCGGAAACGGAATAGTTATCCGCGGTGAGGATATCTCCCACCAAAGGGGAGATGGCGTTTAATTTCAAAATTTCCATATACTACCTCAGCCGTTCTTCCTTTCGAATTCCTTCATGAATTCGATGAGGGAGGTGATGCCTTCCACGGGCATTGCGTTGTATATGGAAGCGCGCATGCCGCCCACCAAGCGGTGACCCTTTATGGATACAAAGCCGTTTTCGCCCGCTTCCTTCACGAACATGGCGTCAAGGTCGGCGTTGGGGGTGTTGAAGGGCACGTTCATATAGGAGCGGTCTTCTTTATTCACCCTGTTCACATAGAAGGAGGAAGAATCGATGTAGTCATACAGCATGCCCGCCTTAAAGACGTTTATCTTCTGCATTTCCTTCACGCCGCCCAGCTTTTTGAGGTGGCGCAGGTTGAGCATTGCCATGTAGATGGCAAAGCAAGGAGGGGTGTTGTAAAGGCTGTTGTTTTCCGCCATGACCTTCCAGCTGAGCATGGTGGGGCAGAAGGACATGGGCTCTTTGATCAGATCCTTGCGCACGATGACGATGGTAAGACCTGCGGGAGCCAAGTTCTTCTGAGCGCCGGCGTAGAGCACGCCGTATTTGGTGACGTCCATCTCCTCGGAGAGGATGTTGGAAGAAACGTCCGCCACGAGCGGCATTTTGCACTCGGGCAGTTTGTTGTATCTGGTGCCGAAGATGGTGTTGTTCTGGCAGATATACAGGTAGTCGGCGTCGTCGCGGATGTCCAGCTCCTTGGGGATATAGGTGTATTTGTCCGCCTCGGAAGAGCCGGCAACGTGGATGTCGCCGTATTTGAGCGCTTCCTTATAAGCCTTCTTGGCAAAGTTGCCCGTGACCACATAGTCCGCCTTGCCCGTGGTGAGCAAGTTCATGGGGACGGCGGCAAATTGAGTGGACGCACCGCCCTGCATAAGCAGAACTTCATAATTGTCGGGCACGCCCATCAGCTCGCGGATGAGTGAGATGCACTCGTTGTGAATGGCGTCGAATTGCTTGCTGCGATGGCTCATTTCGGTTACGGACATGCCGCAGCCCTTGTAGTCCACGAACTCGGCTTGCGCTTCCTGCAAGACTTCGAGAGGAAGCATGGAAGGACCTGCCGAAAAATTGTAAACTCTCATATTATTTCTCCTGTATTTAGTAGATGATTTATAATAGTAACATTATTATAATACTTTGCGCGCGCTAATGCAACAGATAAGGCGGCGGGAGAAAAAATTTAAGCGGATAAAAATCACACAAAGGCGCAAACTGCCATTATGGATATGAAAGCGATTATAATGGCGGGAGGCAAAGGCACGCGCCTGCGCCCGCTCACTAGCGGCATGCCCAAGCCGATGGTGCCGATATTGGATAAGCCCGTGCTCGCCCTGACGGTGAACAACTTGGTGCGCGCGGGGATAACGGAGATAGCCATGACGCTGGGCTATATGCCGGAGAGGATAATAAATTACTTTGGCAACGGCGCAAGGCTGGGCGCAAAGATAACTTACTTTGTGGAGGAATCTCCGCTGGGCACGAGCGGAGGGGTGAAGAACGCCGCCCGATTTATCGACCGCCCCTTTGTGGTGATGAGCGGGGACGCGCTCACCGATTTCGACATATCTTCCTTTGTAAAATACCACAAGGATATGTCTTGTTTGTGCACTTTGGCGGCAAAGAAGGTGGCGGATCCGCGCGGAATGGGCGAGATAGTGGAAAATGGCGGCAGGATAGTAGAATTTAACGAAAAGCCGCTTAAATACAAATCCAACCTGGTGAACATGGGCATATACGCCATGGAAAGGGAGATATTGAATTACATCCCCTGCGGAGTGAGCGACTTTTCTAAGGACATATTCCCCGCAATAAGGGAGCAAATGCGCGTATACGTCGCCGATTGCTATTGGTCGGATATAGGCACGCTCATCGGCTACTACCGCGCGAATATAGACGCCGCCATGCAGCCGGAAAAGTTCGGCTTGAAGATAGTATAATGTATTTTATGTGCACTATAAGCACATACAGCAAATTTTCATCCTCATAAATGCGCAACTTACGGGAAAAAGCAAAACGCGGGCAGAACCTTGCCCGCCCTTTTATATGTATTCTTTTTGCACTTTTGCTTATACTCCCTCACTGTTATCAGCTTCCGCGCAAAGAAGTTTGAGGGCAAATCTCCGCCCTTATCTCTTCGTCCAACTAATAGTTTATTTTGTGGTAGAGCGATGACCTTCGCTATAAGAAAAAGTAGTTGCAAACCCGCTTGCGGAGCCGCCGCCCATGGATAGCGTTGTTTTGCAACAGTATATCCATGGATACTTGCGCTCCCTGACTTTATAGGGTATCGCTATTTTATATAAGGAAGGCTGATTACTTGGTCGGGTATCATTGCATATCTCTACGCCGCGCAAAGAGATTTGCAGGGGCAAATCTCCGCCCGCCCTCTCGTCGCCTTGGCGGTTTGAGGGCGCTTTTTGTGCTGCGTGGCTTTTCCGGTATCGCTAGTTTTTTATGCGGATATTAGATAGGTTGCGGGTATCGTTGCTTGGCTCGGTGCCGCACAAAGAAATTTGACGGGCAAATTTTCGCCCTTATCTCTTCGTCCAACTAATAGTTTATTTTGTGGTAGAGCGATGACCTTCGCTATAAGAAAAAGTAGTTGTAAACCCGCTTGCGGAGCCGCCGCCCATGGATAGCGTTGCTTCGCAACAGTATATCCATGGATACTTGCGCTCTCTGACTTTATAGGGTATCGCTATTTTATATAAGGAAGGCTGATTACTTGGTCGGGTATCTTGGCATATCTCTACGCCGCGCAAAGAGATTTGCAGGGGCAAATCTCCGCCCGCCCTCTCGTCGCTTTGCGGTTTGAGGGGAGCTTTTTGTGCTGCCTGTTTTTTTGGTACCGCTAGTTTTTTATGCGGATATTAGATAGGTTGCGGGTATCGCTGCTTGGCTCGGTGCCGCACAAAGAAATTTGACGGGCAAATTTCCGCCTTGCGGCGAACAGCAAGAATTTCATCGAAATAAAGCATATCCGCCGCAAGATTTCGCCTTTTACCTTCCTATAAAAGCGGCATATTAGAGTATTGTATATGAAGGAAAAAGATTTTTGCGCTCCCTGACTTTATCGGGTATCACTATTTTTTATAAGGAAAACTGATTGCTTGGTCGAGTATCGTTGCACATCTCTACGCCGCGCAAAGAAATTTGCTTACCGCACTTTACTTTAATGTCATAGTTGTCAAAAGCAAATTTCCGCGATTTTTTCAAGTCGCTAACGCTCGCAATAATTCAACTGCGGCTTGAAAAAATCATATTCTTCTTGCGAAGCCCCTCTCCCCGAATTTCCCCTTCAGTTCCTTCAAGGCGTTAAGGGTGCAGCGGCTCGCCGCCAAGCCGTATCAAGCGCTTGATTTAAACGCGCATAATTGTTATAATTAAATGAATAACAAAAGGCGGAATATATTTTGGCAGAAAAGATAAGAGATAAGCAAAGGGCGGCAAAGGGCGCGCCCAAGGAGAGTAAGGTCAATAAGGTGGGGGCGAAGAGCGCGCCCAAGCCCGCAAAGCCCAAGGAGGGCAAGGCAAGCAAGCCCGCGCGCGGGAGCGCCGCAAACAAGGCGCCTAGCGGCAAGGGAGCAAAGCTCTCCGCACCCAAGGCAGAAAGGCAAGTTAAGGCCGCGCCCAAGGCGGAAAAGCCTGTGATGAAAAGGCACGGCAAGCCGGTGGGTGAACAGGAGGGCGCAAAGGTCAATGCGGCAAAGGGACTTGAAGTTGTGTTCTTGGGCGGCGTGGGCGAGATAGGCAAGAATATGACCGCGCTCAGGTACAAGAACGACATTTTGATAATCGACTGCGGTTCTTCCTTCCCCACCACCGACACGCCCGGCGTGGATTTGATAATCCCCGACTTCACCTATATCACGGAGAACGCCGGCAAGGTGCGCGGACTCGTGGTCACCCACGGGCACGAAGACCACATCGGCGCCATCCCCTACCTGGCGGAAAAGCTGCCCGGACTTAAGATATTCGCAAGCGACCTTTCTTGCGCGCTCATTCGCCACAAGCTGGAAGAGAGGGGGATAGACACCCCCAAGATAGTCACCGTACAGGGCGGGGACGTTATAAATGCGGGCTGTTTTTCAGTGGAATTTATCCGCGTGAGTCACAGCATTTCGGGCGC